>CAUJGI010000242.1 GCA_963169155.1 Chloroflexota bacterium | reverse complement strand
CGGGAATGTTTTTACCGAGCAGCGTTTTGGCCCGAACCAAAATAGATTCCGCCTGGGTTTGTTCTGCTTCGTGCTTGATCACGGTCAACAGCGTGAGGGTACCGCCAATCATCTGGTATACAACGCCGCCCAAACGGACGGCCAGGTCAGACTCGGTAGAACCGGATGTTGCAATGAGAATCCGCATGTTTGCCTCCTACAAAAACAGCAAGATGATCGGGACAAGCAAAATTGTACCCATAAATATTGCCAGGTTGCGATTATTTTCGGTAATCCCGTTTACCAAATTAAGCATTTTTTCCTGATAGGGGCCATAAAACAGCGCCAGAATGATAAACGAGACGACGGCAATGCTCAACATTTCGATCAAAACAACTGTAAAGGCGGCCGGGTTGTTAAGCAGCACCGCCGCCAGCAGCGTATCGATAAAGGTGGTAATGTTGGCACCCATGATGTAAGGGATGACGTTTTCACGTCGCACAAAGCCACGCTGGCTCAAGGGCACCAGGATGCTTAATGAAACGCTCACTGACATCGAGATGAGCGTGATGCCTGCGCCCAGTAGGAACATGACCCAGGGCTGGTACACCAGCCGCGACATGCGCCCCACGTGGCTTTCTTTCAGGCTCATTTGCGGCAAACATCGGTCGAACAAGTTAAAGCTGACCATGATGATGCCAAATCCCACCAAAAAGAGAGACCATCTGGGCAAAAATTGAAGAATAAAGTTGGTAATTGGATCAAAAATAGCGTCAGTGGCGGAGGTAAGCAGCGCGCCAGACGACATCTGCCAATGATCTAGCCAGCCGCTTTGCAGCAGCAACAGCCCGACGCCCAGCGCCAATAAGTAGGTTGTTCCCGTCACAATCAGCGACAGCAGCCCCATGCTCAGGCTGGTGGTGCGGTTGCGCCCGCGCAGGACGTAGATGAAGCCAATAAACAAAACAATAAAACTGGCTCCCAGGCGACTGCCGGTAATCATGGTAAAGGCACCCATCTGGTTGAGTACCCCGGCATCAAAAAAGGTAAGCGCGGCGGCCGCCACGGGCGAGCCGCTCATGACCAGATAGGCAAACAGCCAGCCAAAACCCAGACTATTGGCCGGGTTGGTCACGTGAAACGTATCGCGGACGAGGGGGGCCAGATCGCGCGCGCCTTCCTTCATGAGCGTGATAGCCAGGATAAACAGGAAAAGACTTACACTAAACAGCCCCACCTTCGCCAGGCGGCGCAGGGCGGTGTTGGTTTTGCTGCGGTGTTGTGCGGCTTCTTGGGCCACATCGGGCAGTACGACTTCAGTTTTCACAGAATCGCTCATGATAATGTCACCGCTCCTTTTTGAGTTTGTTGCATACGGCCGTTTCCGCCGCAAGTTCTATTGACTGAGCCACAACCACACAAGCGCAGTTGTTGGCCTCGGGCGTGTACATGGTAGCAGGAAGAAACTTTTGGCCAGTCTCAAGGCGGTAACAGGTCGGTAACAAAGTGGTAACAAACCGGCAAGAAGGGAATTGTGGGAAGTAGCTGGTGGCTAGTGGTTTGGACCAGCCACAAGCCACTAGCCGCCAAAATCATTCGAGGCGGTCGGCTGGGTCCCTGGCAATGAGGATGGGGCGGTTGATGTGGCGCAGCAACGGCCGTACCAACTCCCCTAAAAAGCGGCGGTGCAGCCAGGGATACGGCTCTTCGCTGATGACGATCAGATCACATTGGCTGCTGTCGGCCGCCCAGGTCATGCGCCGATCGGGTTCATTGTCTTTCAGCAGCAGTTCGCCGTCTACGCCCCACTGCTGGCATAGGGCCGCCAGGCGGCGCAGCTGTGCCCCAGAGTAGGTATTGGGCGACAGCACCACCTCTGCCTGGAGGGGAATCTGACCATACCGGTACATGGCGGGGATAGGTGGAATGATGGGCAGTACAAAAACGTCGGCATGGGCGGCGGTGGCCAGCCGCTGCACCCACTGAATGGCCGCATCATCCGACGGGTGTGCCCGCAGAATGAGCAAAATACGCTTCAAGCTCCAGGCGTGGTGTTTGTGCACCTGGCGCATCACCAGCACCGAGGAGGGGGCGTTTTCTACCAGGCGCAGGGCGGGGCAAATGCCAAACCAACGCTGCCAACACGGCCGTTCCGGTTCCCAATACAGCAGCAAATCTGGCGGTGCTGAAGCATCGCTTGTGGCCTGATGTTCATCTTTTGTCAGCAAGCGCGGTGGGCTGTTTAACAGCCGCCCCAAATAACGCAGCGTGTCTGCTTCCACCTGGGCCAGCGGGGCCTGATACAGACAGTCCAGTTTCAAACTGACATTACTTGTTGTCATGGCAGCTCATCCTATCTCACGGGCCAGGTAGGCCTGGGTGAGTTCTTTTTGCGGGTGGGCAAAGAAAGGCCCCGCCGGGCCATGTTCTACCAATTCACCCAGCCACATAAACGCCACATGGTCGGCCAGGCGGCGCGCCTGGTCAATATCATGGGTAACCATGATGACGGTGTATTTCCCCTTCAAGCCACGCAGCAGTTCCTCGATGCCTCGCGCTGAAATAGGGTCCAGAGAAGCTGTAGATTCATCACACAACAGAATTTCTGGCTCAACGGCCAATGAACGGGCCAGACAGAGCCGCTGCTGCTGCCCTACAGACAGGTCCGTAGCCGGGGCTTTGAGTCGGTTTTGCACCTCATCCCACAGCCCGACATCCTCCAGACGACTTTGCACAACGGCGCTGAGAGTGCCGTTGGTACGGCCGTGTATGCGCGGCCCATAAGCAACGTTATCATAAATAGAAAGTGGCAGCGGGAACGGCTTCTGTGCCAGTAGGCCGATGCGGGTGCGCATTTCTGTCACGTCTACCTGAGCATCGTAAATATTGACCCCATCCAACACCACCTGCCCGGTAACCCGCACGTGCTCATTCAAATCCAGCAGCCGATTGAGGCTCTTCAACAGCGTCGATTTGCCACAGCCGGACGGCCCAATAATGGCTGTAATCTGATGCAGCGGGATGTTCAAGTTGATTTTTTTCAGCGCCTGGCTTTTACCGTACCAGACATTGAGGTCGCGAATGGATAAAGATTGCATTGTAAAGACTCCTTTTCGGTAATTGGTGAACGATGTGCTGATATTGAAATACCGAGTACCGACCACGGATAACTGATTACCGAATCACATTACGTCCCAGCCGGGTCAGTGACAGATTGGCCAGCAAGCTAATGACCAGAATGATCACGGTCAGGATAAGCGCCGAGGCGTAGGCAC
>CAUJGI010000241.1 GCA_963169155.1 Chloroflexota bacterium | reverse complement strand
GCCAGACCACCTCAACGATGTCGTCGCGGCTGCTCACCGCGCCGTTGCCATTGTACAGCAGTTCCAGCAGACGGAACTGAGCCAGCGACAGCGGCGGATCCAGCTCCTTGCCGTTGATGAGCACGGCGCGTTGGGCTTCATCAATTTGTAGATTGCCTTCAGCGGTGGGCGGCTCAAAGGTGAGCGGGATGGTGGCGTCGGTGCCCACAAAAACCAGCTTCACGGCCAGGGCAATGGAAATTTCATCACCGTCTTGCAGCTGGATTTGGCCTTCAAACACGGTCCCGTTGAGGTGGGTGCCGTTGCGGCTGCCCAGATCGTGCAGGATGTAACGGCCGTTTTCCTGCAGTATCTTCACGTGGTGGCGCGAAACCTGCCGCTCTGGCAAGACAATGTCGCAGTCGGAACCACGGCCAATCAAAAACTGCTCGCTGTCAATGGTCCAGCGCTGGCCAGCCAACTGTCCTTCACGGGCAACTAAAACTGGTTTTTCGATCATGATTAACGTCCCTCACTGTGGCTTCTTCAATACTGAGCAAGCGGCCCCACAAAGTCTTATCTGATTAGAGGGCCACTTAGAATAGTTGTTTGACAGAACAGGTCCAGTATACAATAAACCTATGATTGTTACGCTCGAAAGTGGTGTTATTTTACGTGAACGTTACAAGCTGACCAACATTGTGGGTCAGGGTGGCATGGGCAGTGTCTATCGAGCGGAAGATTTGCGCCTGCCGGGCCGCCTGTGCGCCATTAAGGAAGTTCAGCCAGACCCCAACACCAATGATACCTATCGGCTGCAGGCCCAGAGCCAATTTTTACAGGAAGCCAGTATTTTAGCCCAGCTTGACCATCCTAGCTTGCCCAAAGTGTCTGATTTCTTTTCGGAAAACGGCCGTGACTACCTGGTGATGGATTTTGTGTCGGGCAAGGATTTACGCCAGCTGCTGCAAGAAAATGAGGGGCCGCTGGCCGAAGAGGCCATCTTAACCTGGGCCGAGCAAATAATAGATGCCCTGGCGTATTTGCATCGCCAGGCGCCGCCAGTTTTACATCGAGATATCAAACCGGCCAACATCAAGCTGACCCTGGACAACCGCATCAAGCTGGTCGATTTTGGCCTGGTGAAGCTAATGGCCACCGATGACGAGCGCACCATCACGGTGGTGCAGGGGCGGGGCACGGCGCTGTACACGCCGCTGGAGCAGTACGGCGGCGATGGTGGCCATACCGACGTGCGCTCAGACATTTACGCGCTGGGGGCCACTTTCTACCATCTGTTGACCGATTTTCCGCCGCCAGATGCCAAGGCGCGCTTTTTAAACCCGGCTTCGCTGCCGCTGCCGCGCCGCCTCCACCCCAACATCTCGCCGCACATTTCCGACGCGATTATGTGGGCCATGGAGATGCACCCGGATGAACGGCCGTCCAGCGTTGAGTCATTTCGGCAGGTCTTTTTTGGTTTGCAGCCTCGTCCCGGCACGCCGCTGCCTGCGCCCAGTCCCCCGGAGATGGGTGAGGCCATCCGCGCTAACTGGGTGGCCCTGCTGGTCCTCTTTTTGCTCTTTTTGGCGGCGATCATTTTGACGATTCTTTAGGAGACGACATGAGCGCAGGCTCAACGTTCGGCTGAACTCACGTCGAAGCCACCATGAATGAAAATCCACAGATTGACGCACGATGCGCTTGCAGATTGGCGCAGGTTGCGCCCAGATTTTAATCTGCGTTTATCCGCGTTAATCCGCGGCCTATTTTTAAGGGAGATTCAGTGAGCTGCCCCAAGTGCATGGCGACCCGAAAACAGGTGAAAGACGGCTTTACGGCCGCGGGCAGCCAGCGCTTTCGCTGCAAGATCTGCCGCTGTCGCTACACGCCCAATCCCCAAGACCAGGGGTACGATGAGGAAATTCGCCAACAGGCGCTGGTGCTGCATTTAGATGGCTTGAGTTTACGGCTGATCGGCCGTTTACTGGGGGTTAATCATCAGACCGCGGCTAACTGGATCAACGGCTATGCCAACTATTTGCCCCCGGATCTACCGCCCAGCATCCTGGAACTGCTGGCGCTGGATGGCGACATTGAAGATGTGTTTGCCCTGGAGAAAGAGTACAGCGAAGCAACACCACGAAATTAGACATTTGGGCGATTTTTTTTGACAGGAGGGAAAACGGCCGTTATAGTCTCATCACCTCACTTCACTACATAAGGAGATACAAATGGCAAGTGTAAGTTATCGGCATGTGTATAAGCGCTTTGGCGACGTTGTCGTTGTGACCGATTTGAACCTGGAAATCGCAGACAAAGAGTTTGTGGTTTTTGTTGGCCCCTCCGGTTGTGGTAAATCCACCAATCTGCGCATGCTGGCCGGTCTCGAAGAGATTAGCGAAGGCGAAATCCTCATCGGCGATCGTGTGGTTAACGATGTTCCCCCCAAAGATCGCGATATCGCCATGGTGTTCCAAAGCTATGCTTTGTACCCCCACATGTCCGTTTACGACAATATGGCCTTCGGCCTGAAACTGCGCAAGACCCCCAAAGCAGAAATTGATCGGCGTGTCAAAGAAGCTGCCGACATTTTAGGACTGGGTCAGCTGTTGGACCGTAAACCGAAGGCGCTCTCCGGTGGCCAGCGGCAGCGTGTGGCTGTAGGGCGCGCCATTGTGCGTGAACCAGCCGTGTTCCTCATGGACGAACCGCTCTCCAACTTGGATGCCAAGCTGCGGGTGACGGCTCGTGCCGAAATCAGTAAGCTGCACAAGCGCCTGGGCACCACCTTCATCTACGTTACCCACGACCAGGTGGAAGCCATGACGATGGGTGACCGCATTGCCGTGTTGAGCGACGGCCGTTTAATGCAGATCGATTCGCCGCGTAACCTGTATAACCTGCCAGCCAATATTTTTGTGGCCGGATTTATCGGCAGCCCCAGCATGAACTTCTTCAACAGCACGTTGGTGGGTGAGGAAGGCAATATGTACCTGGACACGGGCGACTTCCGCGTACGCATCCCCGATCAGCGTAAAGCGGCTTTCAATAACTACGTGGGTAAAGAGGTCGTTTTTGGTGTTCGTCCCGAGCACGTGCATGCCCCGGAATATGCCCCGCCGAACATCCTGGCAGCGCCGATGGAGGGCACGGTGGAAGTGGTGGAACTGCTGGGTCACGAACAGCATCTGTTTGTGAACACGGGCCGCAACAGCCTGGTTGCCACGGTAGACACCCGCATGAGCGTTACTTTTGGCAACAAGATTGGTCTGGTGATGGATATGACCAATATGCACCTGTTTGACAAGAACACGGAAGAAGCGATTCGTTAGCTAGATTTTTAGCTGGATACGGCCGTCTCTCATACCCATGGGAGACGGCTTTTTTATTTAATAAAAGGTGCCACAGAGGATACAGCGAGTCGACTCTGTGGCTTGGACAGAGTTATGCCTGAAGCAAAACGAACGGTTGGGGAGTGGTTTGCGGTGCAGTTTGTCTGGAAGCTGCCTGATGGGGATTACATTCGCGCCGTGTTTCGTGCCGAGATTTTAGACACGATTCCGGCCGCCGATAAATACCTGGTGCGGTTGGTCGAACTGCTGGCCGGGCGGCAGGAAGACAAAGATGGCGTGATGCGCCCCAAAGAAGAGATGACAATTCCGTACTGGGTGCTGGTGCGCCAGATTATTGGCAACCAGGTGACGCTGGCTTATGAAGTGGAAGACGGCCGTGCCCTGCACATGCGCCTCACCACCCTCATTGGTGAACACGACTTTTTTACCCGCTACAACCGATACAAACTCCCCCGCGAATAAAAAAACATGATGGATGAAACGTGAAACGTGAAAAATTATTGCTCACGTTTCACGCTTTCACCTCTAGCCGCGCTCCTCAATTTCCGCCCGCGTTTGAATGATAATCGGCTGCAGTGCCGTCTGCACCTGGTCCACGCCCTTTTTCACATTCTGCAGGCGTGACAGCTGGTCGTGCCAGAAGCCAGACCCGGCGCTGGCGGCCAGACCGGTCAAGATGATGCCCGCTGTCAGGTTGTACACGGTTTCCAGGCCAAACGTGGTCTGCGCCCAGGTGAGGAATCCGGCTGGCAGCAGGGCCATGGTGAGGAAATTAGCGTCTGAGGGGAATAAGTCGCGCAGCAAGTCAGCCGAATCAATTTGCAGCATGTAGGCGATGACAATGCCAAATACCACCGAAATAAAGCGGGTGCGGCGGATGCGCTTGGCTTCCAGTTCCTTTTCTTTGCGCTCCAGGTCCAGCAGCTTGGCGGCGGCTTCGGTGCTGTCTTTGATGGCGGGGTTGTAGGTCACCGGGGCCAGGGCAGGGTGCTGCATGCGCGGCGTGCGAATGAGCAGCGTTTTGACGCCGTCCACCAGACGGGACCACAGCTGACCAAGCCAGCTGCGTACTTCATCACGCTGCGCCTGTAGTTCGTACAGCAGCCGATTGAGCGATTCCAGATAAACGTCTGTGCCGCGGTAGGTGCGCAAATTTTCCAGGTATTTTTCAAACTGGTCGATGATCTGGCTTTGCACGTGCGGCGGCAGGCCAAAGGCGATAATTTGTGGCCGCAGCTGGTTGTCGTAGATTGATTTGGCGGTGTCGTAGCTTTCTTCTTGCAGGCTGACAAAGTAGGCGCGGGTCCAGGCGGTGACGCCAGCGGCAATTTCCCCAGTGACCAGGGTAGCGGTGGCGTGGTAGATGTGGTCGGGGGTAACGGCCGTTGCCTGCCGTGCCAGCCGGTCAATCGCCTTATTCACTTTTTCCACCAGATCGCTGCGTTCCAGGGCGACCTGCACTGCCTTGCCCAGCGTTGTGGTTGTGTCCAGCCGGGCGACCAGCTTTTGCACCTCAAGCTGAGTCAGGTCTTTGACCTGGTTGATGGTGTCATCGCCCATATTTTCCAGGCCCAGGGCGGCGAAAGCGGCCGTAAATTCCTGCTGGCGTAAATGGGTAATCACCGCTTCGGCGGTGAAGGCCGGTTCCAGCAGCTTTTTCAGCTGCTCGGTTTGCTTTTCCAGCTTCAGCTTGGCCTCGGCCGACACACCCAGGTCGTCCAGCTGACCGGGCAGGAAGGCCTGGTATTCGGCCAGCGTTTTGCGCGAATTGGGTTGGCTTTTTAGCCCCAGCGGCTTGCCCAGAATCCCCTTGAATATATCCACAATGATTTCCGTGCCGATGGCCATGGTAAACATGGTGACCACGTACACGCCCAGTGTCGCCAAAATAGCGCCAACGCTGCCAAAAAAGGAGTCGGCGGGGGTGGTGGGGGTTTCGCTATCGTCGGCGGGCTCATCTTGCAGCGCCAGCGCGGGGGCGGTGGGTGCCTGGGGCGGCGTTTCGGCGCGGACGATGGGAGTGAGCAGGGACATCAGCACAAAGAGAACGAGTAAGGCAAGCAGAGAGAGAGTGGTACGCGACATGAAACTACTCCTGGATGGGTGTGCTTGACAAATTATGAGCGCAATTTCACAGCCAGATTGTGGCACGGCGAGGACGCCGGCCACAGCCAAGCAAAATTGATTTCGAATGAATTAGCGAATTAGCCCAATTTTACAGCGGATTGAACAGACGCCGCCACATATTGGTTTGCAGCCTGCTTTCGGGGTCGACCTGCTGTTTGAGCGCCTTAAATTTGGTGACGGTTTCCTGGCCCAGGTAGGCACGGGTGACTTCGGGGCGCCGGGTGCTGTCTTTGGCCAGGTAGAAACGGCCGTTGGCCGACAGCACAATCTCGTCCAGCTCGCGGGCCAGCTGCACCATGCGTGCCCGGCTGCTCGCCGTAATGCGGAAATCCATCGCCAGCGAGTAGCCGTCCAGGCCGTGGGTGAGCCAGAAGGGATCGGGCCGGTGGCGCTTCATCACCGTGAGGAAGTTGGGCAGGCGGCGCTGCTGGCACCGCTGCAAAATCTCGGTGAAAGCGGCCTCGGCGTTGTCTTT
>CAUJGI010000240.1 GCA_963169155.1 Chloroflexota bacterium | reverse complement strand
TGCAAATTGAAAGCGGCCAGCGCCTCGGCCTGGCTCAGCTCGGCTGCCGCGCGCAGCTCTGGCCGCACCGGGTAGCCGGTGACGACCAGCTTGTTGGCGGGCACAAATTGGGCCGAGCCAGCGGTAGTGGCGCCCACTTTTTGGGCGTAGCGCAGGGCAAACCGGATCGACTGCCCCGGTTCCACATCGGGCAAATAAATGGCGATGGGCACGCCGAGCCAGCGGCAAGCTACGGTAAAGGGAAAGGCCATGTAGCCCCCGGTCATAAACATGACATCGGGCCGGAAGTGGCGCACCAGCTGGAGCGCCTTGCCGATGCTCAGCAGGAGCTTGCTGCCGTTGGCCACCTTGCGGTGAAGCGACACGCCAGCAATGGCCCCACCTGCGATGGTTTCCAGCCGTATGCCTGCTCTTGGGACTAACGTTTGTTCCATTTCACCTTTTGTGCCCACCCAGAGCATATTTTCTGTGGCGAGCCCTTTGTTGCGTAGGGCGGTGGCGGCGGCCAGGGCGGGGTAGATACCGCCGCCGGTGCCACCAGCGCAAATGAGTACGCGCATGTTTAGAACCTGTCGGTCGCCGACGGCCGTTTGCCCCGTCGGCTCGTTGTTGTTGTGGTTTGCTGCCGCTCACGCACGTCGCTGGTTTGCGGCCGTTTTTCCAGCGCCGAATCCCGCGACACGTTGAGCAAAACCCCCGCGCCCACCATCGACATGGCCAGCGAGGTGCCGCCGTAGCTCATGAAGGGTAGGGGGATACCGGTAAAGGGAATAACGGCCGTAATCACCGCAATGTTGATAAATGCCTGGAACACAATCCAGCAGGTAATGCCCAGAGCCAGTAACGAACCAAAGCTGTCGCGAGCGCGGACGGCCGTGCGCAGCCCCCGCCAGAGAAAAATACCCAACAAAACAAGTACCAACAGTGTGCCCGCCAGCCCCAGCTCTTCACCCAAAATGGCAAACACACCATCGGTGTGGGCAAAGGGCAGCGGGCCAAACTTCTGGGTACTTTCACCCAGCCCCACGCCAAACCAGCCGCCGCGCCCCAGGGCAATCAGCGACTGCTGCACATGCCAGCTGGCCTGCGCCGGATCAGACAGCCCTTGCGTGTAGGCATTAACACGCGCCTGGGCATGGGGCAGTGTGGTGCTCAAAATGACAAACACCGTGCCGCCGAGCAGTCCGGCAACGGCAAACTGCCGCCAATCGGCTCCGGCTACAAAAAAGAGCGTAAAGCTGACCAGGGTAATCAACGCGGCCGTACTCAGGGCGGGCTGGCGCACGATCAAGGCCGCTACCACACCGACAATGACGGAGAAGGGCAGCAGGCCATAGGTGAGCAGCTTGATGCGGTCGCCCTTGCTGGACAGCCAGTGCGAGATGTAGATGATCATCGCCAGCTTGGCCACTTCCGACGGCTGGTAGGAGTCGTCATACAAACCGCGCTGCGCCCCCAGTTCGGAGGTAGCAGTGAAGAAAAGCACAAACAGCAGAGCCACCAGCGTAACGCCCAGAATCGGCACTGAGAAGCGGCGCAAGATGTGGTAATCGAACTGCATCACGCCAACCATCGCCACCAGGCCGAGTCCCAGCGCCAAAAACTGCCGCCGGAAGTAGAAGGTGGCGTCATCCTGAAGGCGCAGGCCGTAGTCGAAAGTGGTGCTGTACACCATGAGCATGCCCAGCACCAGCATTCCGGCAATGGCCAGCAGCAGCCAGTAATCAAACCGGAAGCGTAATACCGGGCTCACGCGGATGCTTCTTTTGCGAACGACGTTTACTGTGGTCATAGTCTGTTTTCTCACCCTCACCCCAACCCTCTCCCTCAAGGGAGAGGGAGCCAATTCCCTCCCCCTCGCAGGGGGGAGGGCCAGGGTGGGGGTATTACTTTTCACTTATAACTCGTTTACCAGCTGCCGGAATAACCGCCCGCGCTCTTCAAAGTCCTGGAAGGCGTCGTAGCTGGTGCCACCAGGGGAGAGCAGAACGATGTCGCCGGAAACGGCCGTTTCCGCCGCCAATTCCACCGCTTCGGTTACCGTGTTTACCTGTCGAATATCTGGATGCTGCTGCTCGGCCAGCTTTTCAGCCAGCATGTTGGCCAGGTCGCCAAACAAAATGACCGATTTCACGCGCCGGGTAACCATTGCGGCCCAGGCGTCCCATTCCATGGCCTTGTCGCGGCCCCCAGCCAGTAAAACAACCGGCTCGCTGAACGCTTTGAGCGCCGCCATGGCCCGTTCCGGGGCGGTGGCGATGGAGTCGTTGATCCACTGTACGCCGCGCCGCAGCCGTACCAGCTCCAGGCGATGCTCCACGCCGGTGAACGTGCGAATGGCGTGGGCGATGGCGTCGGTGGGAATGCCCGCCGAGTCGGCCAGGGTGGTGGCTGCCAGCACGTTGAGCAGGTTGTGCCGACCGCGCAGCTGCACCTCATCGACCCGGCAAATCTCTTTTTCGGCACCGTTGCGGATGAGGATACGGCCGTCTTTTACCATCGCCCCTTCCGTCACTTCATTGTTCAGGCTGAACAG
>CAUJGI010000239.1 GCA_963169155.1 Chloroflexota bacterium | reverse complement strand
GGAAAGCTGCACCGGACTTTCCGTCAGCAGCTGCGGCACGTGCAGCGCTTCTCCCTGACCAACTTCGCCAAAGATCAGCCGTTCAGCTTCCACCTGCATGACCAATCCACCGGGCAAAAACACGGCCGTTCCCGATGCCGGGTCCAGGCTCAACCCCCGCGCCTGTTCGACCGTGGCAAAACTAATCTCGGTGTGCAACGGCCGTAGCGCCTGCACGGCACGCCGCAGCGCCAACCGCTGCCAGGCCACCGACAAAGCATTCAAAGCCGCCCGGTCCAACACCAGGAATGCCCCCCCTGCCTCTACTAAAATTGTGGGCCAGATTAAATCGAACTGAGCATTTAGCGCCGCACACTCATCTGCTGTGATGGTAGCCAGCTGCTGCAAGCGGGTTGATATTTGCGGGTTGTAACTTTCCAGCAGGGGCAGCAGCTCATGGCGGATGCGGTTGCGGGTAAACTGCACATCTTCATTGCTGCTGTCGGTGCGGGGTTGTAAGCCATGTCGGGCACAATATGCGTCAAGGTCAGCCCGACGCCCCTGGAGGAACGGCCGTACCCACACCATCTCATCAGCGCCCGGCACGGTGCTCACCGCCCGCATACCGCGCAGCCCGGCGCTGCCGCTGCCGCGCAGCTGGTGCAGCAGCTCCGTTTCTGCCTTTTCTTCGGGGTGGTGGGCCACTGCTACGGCCGTAGCCCCCACCAGGCGCGATTGCTCCGCCAAAAAACGGTAGCGAGCCAGCCGCCCCGCCGCCTCCAGCGACAATTTTTCCTGCCCGGCCAGCCGGGCGACATCAATTTTTTGGCCAACAAAAGGAATATGCCAGGCAGCGGCGGTCGCGGCCACAAAAGCCGCTTCCTCATCCGCCGCAGCCCGCAGCCCGTGGTTCAGGTGCGCCGCCACCAACCGCTCCGCCCCCAACTTCCGCCATAGCAGGTGCAGCAAAGCCAGCGAATCGGTGCCGCCTGAGACGCCAACCAGCAGTTTCATTTTGGGCGAGGTGAGGGGAAACGGCCGTAGCGTGTGCAACACCGTATGCCACAGCTGCCTGTCTGCCTTGTTGATCATGCCTGCATTTCCATAAACAAAAAATGGCCCAAGAAGGGCCATAATTAGTGAGTAGGGCGGGTGGGACTCGAACCCACACGGACTGACGTCCGGCAGATTTTAAGTCTGCTGCGTCTACCATTTCGCCACCGCCCCAGACAGCAAAATAATTGTACACGTGAAAGAACGGCCGTACAAGCAACTGAAGGGCGCTCTCCTGAAAGCCTGGCAAATTATGTGACATAAGTAGGTTTGACTATGAAATTTGCACCATGTATAATGCTTTGGTCTATCCTTTTACACAAAGCTTACTGGTAAAACTGCCATCAACACTCAGCAGGAAAAACAACTATGGCCCTTAAAGGCAACCTGCGCGATTTCTCAACAACTCAACTGCTCAATCTCATTAACCTGGCGAGAAAAACAGGCACCCTTTCGATTCAGACAGAAAGTGAATCAGCCCAGATGTCTTTCCGTGAGGGAAAGCTTATCTACGCTTACATGGGGAATGACAACGGGAAAAATCACCTGGCGCAGATTTTGCAAACCAGCGGCAAGCTTTCTCCAGAGCAAGCCCAGGTCATACAGTCCCATGCCGAAGGCAAAAGCGACAAAGAAATTGGCCACCTCCTGGTAACGGCGCGTCGGGTCACCCAAAATGACATCATCCAAAGCGTGCGCCAGAATGTACTGGATACAGTCTACAAACTGTTTACCTGGGGTGAGGGTGTTTTCCGCTTTGATGCCAACCGAATGCCCAACAGCGGCTACATTACCATTCCGATTGATCTGGAAAGCGTCATCATGGAAGGCAGCCGCCGCCTGAAAGAGTGGGAAATCCTTCAGGAAGAGCTGCCCGATCTCGATGTGGCCCTGCGCTTTACAGACCGCCCGGATGCCCGTTTACGCAACATCAACCTGACCGTGGAAGAATGGCGGGTGGTTTCATTCGTCAATCCGCGTAATTCCATCCGGCAAATAGCCAAAGCCAACAATTTAAGCGATTTTGAAATCCGCCGCATTGTGTACGGCATGCTGCAAGCTGGCCTGGTTGAGTTTGTCAATCAACCAAAACCCGCTCCAGAAAAGACAGAATCTCCAGCACGGCGCAAAGCCCCACCGGAACCGTCACCAGCGGCTAAACGGTCGGTTGTGGTTCGCCTCATCGACCGCATTCGGGGCCTGTAGGGGATGAGAACGGCCGTACGGCCGTTCTCCCCAGCAACACCGTGCTGTATCAAACATTCTTTCGGAGCCAACACAACCAGATAGAAATCATTCACAAAACCATCGCTCATTCAAGAAGGTAGTACTTTATGCAAGCTGTCAAAATGGTAATCACAGGTCCATTTTCTGCCGGAAAGACCCAGTTCATTGGCTCTGTAAGCGAAATTGATGTCGTTTCTACGGAACGAAAAATTTCCAGTATGGCGGAACAGGTTAAAGAAAGTACCACCGTAGCCATGGATTTCGGCCGTATTACTGTGGGCGATGACCTGGTACTCTACCTGTTTGGCACCCCTGGGCAGCGCCGCTTCGACTTCATGTGGGACATTTTGTCTCAAGGCATGCTCGGCTTTGTCGTGATGGTAGACAGCACCAAGCCAGAAACCTTTCGGGAAGCCAAACGCATCCTGGAAACCTTCGAGAGCTATGCCTCCACGCCCTATGTGGTGGCCGCCAATAAGCAAGATATGGAAGACGCCTGGGAACCGGAAGATCTGCGGATTATCTTACGACTTAAGCCCGAAGTAAAAATTCTGCCCTGTGTAGCCACCGATAAGGAAAGCGTTAAGAATGCTCTGTTAGAATTGCTCTATTCGATTTTAGACCAACTGGATCAAGAAAACGGCGATAAGAGCTGATTAACGTGACCTTTACACCTCCTTTACCCGCTTTTCACAGTTTTCATCAATGCTAACTGCTACTATTTTTGGTGTGCATCTGTCCACGAAATCATGCCGCTGAAGCGCACCGTTTACCCATACATGGTGGTCCGCTGAACACCAGCTTCTTTTTCCAGACATCGCATACGCAGCAATTTACAAGCTAAGGGTAATCTTTAGTCGTTTACCATCCCAAAAGATGAAAGCATGCTTCGACTGGTTTAAGGCATGACGTGAATTAAACGGCCGTTGTCAAAATTACCCATCGCTCTAATGACAACAAACACGGGGTAATTGAGGTAAGCGTGAGTTCTATTGTCACCGAACAAGGGATTCTCCATTACGAATCAATAGGACGGGGCCAGCCAATCATCTTACTGCATGGTTGGATAAATTCCTGGGATGTTTGGCGCGAGATGATGATCAATCTGGCCAACACCAGGCGGTACCGCGTTTACGCCCTTGATTTCTGGGGGTTTGGAGATTCCGCTAAAGCAGCACAAGTTCAAACAACCCCTTTCCAAATTGACAGCTATGTCGAGATGGTTAACCAGTTCATGGATGCTTTGGGCATCCAAAAAGCACCCATTTTTGGCCACTCCATGGGCGGCACCGTCGCCCTGCAAATGTCTCTCTCGCACCCGGAACGTGTCGAAAAAGTAGCGCTGGTTGGTTCGCCGGTTACCGGGCGGTCCCTCCACCCATTTTTGCAGCTGGCGGGTTACGGCTCCATTGCCAAGCTGATCTGGCGCTATCCCATTATGCTCCATTCCATCATGCGCATCTTGCTGGCCAAAGATTCCAAAAAAGTGCGCACGATGATCTTCAGAGACGTGCAGCGTACTACCATTGAATCGTTTTTCCGCAGCATTGGCGATTTACGCGACACTGACTTACGTAGCAAACTGCCCACCCTGGACATCCCAACCCTGGGAATTTACGGAGCCAAAGATAAAATTGTCTCCCCAAGCAACGCTGATCTGCTAAGAAATGGTGTCCGCTCCGTCGAAATTACTTTGCTGGATCAATCGCGCCATTTCCCCATGACAGACGAACCGGAGCTGTTTTTGCAAGCGGTACACAGCTTTTTGAGCAACCACAATCATTCAAGCGCAAATGGCCAGGTAGTTTAGGCATGAGTCAAATATCCGCCGAGAAGGTTGAATATTACTATCCCAACAAAATGGGGCGAATTGTCTTGGTAGCCATGGAAGAGATCATGGGGCACCACGGCGTTAATGCGGTGCTGAATCTGGCCAAGCTCTCCCATCTGGTCAATAATTACCCACCCAACAACTTGCAGCTCGGCTTTACGTTCTCTGAATTTAGCGCCATTCAGCAAACCCTGGATGATATGTACGGTGAAAGAGGCGGTAGAGGGCTGGCGCTGCGCGCCGGGCGCGAAACGTGGAAATACGCCCTCAAAGAGTTTATGCCGGTATTGGGCATCACCGACCTGGCGATGCGCATGCTGCCGTTGGGCATCAAGATCAAGATTGGTCTGGACGTTTTTGCGGAAACGTTCAACAAATTCAGCGACCAGCGGGTGCGGCTGGGCGAAGATGCCGAAAATTATTTATGGGTTATCGAGCGATGTCCAATTTGCTGGCAGCGGGTATCTGATACACCATGCTGCCACCTGGCCATTGGC
>CAUJGI010000238.1 GCA_963169155.1 Chloroflexota bacterium | reverse complement strand
CTACGGCGCGCTGCCCCAGGGCTTGCGGATGGCGTTTCCCTAAAACGGGGATGTAGGCGTCGTTGTAGAAGTTGATACGTTCTTGTCCCCACCAGACAAACATGGGGTAGCGGGAATCCAACATGATGCGCAGCGCTGTCTTCAGGCTTTGCGGCCACGTATCCACAGGGCCAAGCGTGGTGAGGGACCAGTTATGGGTGCGGATACGTTGGCCCATTTCACCACCACCGGGCAAGAAAGCAAAGGCATCAGGCTGAGTCGTCTGTTGATTGGTTAGAGTCATCTGTTTTTGTTTTCTTACTCTGTTACGGCCGTTGCGCAGGGCTGCGACAACGTTCCTGATTTGCAGAACGGTTCGTTTTGCCGGAGGGGTTTTCCTACGGGATTGCTTTAATAGTCAGGCAAAAAACGACGGAAAGGCTGCTTAGCTGGTTGTTGAATCAGCGCAATTATACCAAATAAGTCAAAAACAAAATGAGAATCAGATTGGGCCAACCTTCAAGATTGGCCCAATCTAAAATACGGGAAGTTTTTCTAGATGCTTACAAGCGGGGGACTAAAGCGGTTCGCTGTCGTCGGTTTTGTTGAGCCGGGCCTGCATTGATTTGCTGAGGTAGATACGGCCGTTATGCACCTCGTGCACCGCATGGCCCAAATCGATCCCATCTTTTTTCATGAGGTAGCCGTGCGCACCGGCCGCCAGCGCCAGCGGGGCGAAGCGGCTTTCTTCGTGGCTGGAAACGACCAGGATGCGGAAGTTGGGAAACTGTTCGCTCAAGGGGCGGATAAGGGCAATACCGTTCATCTGGCCAAGTGACAGATCGACCAGGACAACATCTGGTTGGGGTTGGCAAATGGGAAGCTTTTCCAGGGCTTCATCGGCAGAGGCGGCCTCACCGCATAGGGTGAGACCGGATGTCTTTTCTATCAGTCTTCCAATGACCTCCCGAATCAGTTGGTGGTCATCAATCAGAAAAACGTTGATATTGGTTTTTTCACTGCTGTTGCCAGCATCGTTCATCAGATTGTCACTTTGCCCCATCTACTCCAACAATGATTGCCTGCGCAAGATGGGAGGTGAAAATGCCGCCAAGTTTGGGGAATCGACAACTATTTATCTTGATGTTAGCAAACCTGCGCGCTGCCTACAAGGTATATCTTTGGCCGCAGGGCAGCGGCGATGCATGTTAGACCAGCCCAAAAGCTTGTTCCAGGTCGTGGATTTCGGCGTCGCCAATGGGTACGAGGGTGCCGAGTACGGCCGTATCAATCAACGAACGCGCGCTGTACTCGGCCACTTCCAGCCGATCAAATGCATTGAGGATGTCTGTGCCTACCGTCAGCACACAATCATTTTGCACCAGCAGCACCGGGGTGCTTAACGAGACAATTTCGGCAATGGCTTCGGTCTGCGTGTAGAGCGTTTTGAAGGGAATGAGCGGAATGTCGCGCAGCAAAATGAAGCTTTCCGGGATGGTGCGCGAATCGAACCTGGCGGCGGTGATGGCATACGCCGTGGCGTTGGGGCTTTGCGCCGTCATCACGCAGTGGATGTCGGGATGCTGGGCGTAAATGGCTTGATGCAGCCGTACCGACCGGCTGGGCAGTTTGCCCGCTTCGCGCACCCCCTGGCGCACCAGCACGATATCCTCAATGGATAGCGAGAGCCGGTCGTAGCCGGTGGGGGTGATGAGGAAGCTGGCTGCGTCCAGCCGCGCCGAGACCACACCTTCGGTGCTGATCATCAGATGGCGGCGACTGGCCCGGGCGGTGATCTCCACAATTTGCTGGCGCAGTTCACGTTCGCGGCTGCTGTGTGCCGTGGGCACAAATTCCGGCAAAAGATTGTGGCGGTGGTCAAACAGGTTGAGGGCTGGCTCGGCCAGCGTGTGCACCTGGCCCAAGGCCCGGGCACGGATGAGCGTGCGGGCGCAAAAGTCGAGCGTTTCCAGCCGGTGAAAGGCATCCAGTAAGGTGGCGCCCGCCGCCGCCATGCCGTGATTTTCCAAAATGACGATGTTGTACCCTTCGGCAAAGGTGGTGGCGATACTTTCGCCGAGCGCTTCGCTGCCGGGCAGGGCGTACGGCGCATAGCCCACCGGCCCACAGATGCGGTTGGCCTGGGGAATGATGCGCGTGTCCGGTACCTCGCGCACGATGCTGAAGGCAACCAGCGCCGGGGGATGGGCGTGCACAATGGCGTTGAGATCGGGCCGCAGCCGGTAGATGGCGCGGTGGAAGGGGAATTCAGACGACGGTTTGTGCGGTCCTTCCACGGTGCCGTCTGCCTTCACGCACATCATGTCTCGCGGCGTCAGCTTACCCTTGTCGATGCCAGAGGGGGTAATCCAGATGTCGCCGTTGTCGTCTTTGATGGAAAGATTGCCACCGCTGAGGGTGGTCATGCCGTTGTGGTAAATGCGGTCCATGATGGCTACGAGCTGGTCGCGGGGATGTAAAAGTTGGAAGTTCATAGTGCTTGTATACTCGTTTTTAATTGGGTCTTTCGGATTTGGCGGGGTAAGTCTGATTTTCGCACCGAATTGACGCGAATTAACGCTAATTTTCGTGTGAATTCGTGCCCATTCGGTGCCAGTCCCCTGAAATCTTTAATTATGAAATTTGGTTACGTCCTTTGCTCACAACCTTGCCCCTGTTCATACCATTTCACGGTGAAAGGAGCAACATCTTGTCGGTGGTGGCTGATCATGCCGCGCAACTGAAAAAGCCTGCCGGATGATGATCTGGCAGGCTTTTTAGATTGGCCCAATCT
>CAUJGI010000237.1 GCA_963169155.1 Chloroflexota bacterium | reverse complement strand
ACGTGATGATGGCCAACGGGCTGCCCGTGCTGCCCTGGCTGCTGGTGCAGAGCAAGGATTGGCGGCAGCGGCCGTATGACATCCTCAGCGAAATTGAGGCGATTTTGGCCTACCCGGTCTTCACCAAACCGGCCAATTTAGGCTCCAGCGTGGGCATCAGCAAATGCCGCAGCCGGGACGAGCTGCGCACTGGCCTGGACGAGGCCGCCCGCTACGATCGGCGCATCGTGGTGGAGCAGGGTGTAACGGTGCGCGAGCTGGAAGTCTCCGTGCTGGGCAACGCCCAGCCGGTCGCCAGCGTGGTGGGCGAGGTGCGCCCGCGCCGCGAATTTTACGACTACGTCGCCAAATACGTCAGCGACGATTCCGAGCTGATCATTCCGGCCGATTTGACCTCGGCACAAAGTGACGAAGTGCGCCGTTTGGCCGTCAAAGCGTACCGGGCGATTGATTGCGCCGGGTTGGGCCGGGTGGACTTATTGCTGGATGTGGACAACGGCCGTCTTTTTCTCAACGAAATCAACACCATTCCCGGCTTCACCCGCATTTCCATGTATCCCAAGCTGTGGGAAGCCACCGGCCTGCCCTACAGCCAGCTGCTGGACAAATTGATTGACCTGGCCATAGAGCGGCATGAAGAGAAAAAACAGTTAAAAACAACATTGGACTAAACCATTTACTTACCCTCGGTATTCGTAATTATGACACGACGAGAGAACCAGCCAAAACGACTACGCAAACAGCCCAAGATGCGGCGCATGGAGACGGCCGTTACCATGCCGCGCCTGAGCGTACCCAAAAATGCGCGTCGTCGCCGCCGCCGCAACCAATCGCCCGTGCGGGTGCCCCTGACCAGCCTGCGCCAGATTTTGCTCTCGGCGCGCTGGCTCAGCCTGGGGCTGCTGGCACTCTCCATCTACGCCCTGACGCTCATCGGCATGGACGAGAACTTTTACCTGACGGCCATTCCCGTCGAGGGCGTTATTTCAGTGCCCGCCACCGAGGTAGTCCAGGCCAGCAACCTGGCGGGATCGCACATTTTTGCCGCCGATCCGGGCACGGCCGCGCAGCAAATCATGGACAACGTGCCGGGCATCATCTCCGCCCAGGTCACGCTGAACTGGCCCAACCAGGTGCAAATCACCGTCACCGAGGATTCGCCGATTGCCATTTGGGTGGAAGGCAGCAACCAGTTCTGGGTCACCCGCACCGGGCGGCTGGTGCCGGCCCGCAGCGCGTCGTTGGGCCTGTTGATGATTCAGTCGGAAGTGGAAGGGGTGAGTGCGGCAACGGCCGTAACCGCCACCCCCACCGCCGATGACCAAACTGAAGGTGAAGATGCCGCCGTAGTGGTTGAATCCGCCGCCGCCAACATGCGCTTTTTGCCGCACGACGTGCTGGCCGGGGCGCTGCAGCTCAAACAGCTGCGGCCCAACATCGACCGACTTTATTATCGGCCGTCGAGCGGACTCAGCTATCAAGACGGCCGTGGCTGGCGCGTATTTTTTGGCACCGGCACCGATATGTCACAAAAACTTGTGGTGTATGAAACGATTGTAGAGGATTTGCTGGCGCAGGGGCTTACCCCGCAGTACGTCAGCGTGAGCAACCAGGAAAAACCATACTACCTGGCGCAGTAAATAAACTGGAGATTTGAGGTCGCACGAGAATCTCCGTAATCGGTAAACGGTGGTCGGTAATCGGTAAAAAAAAACGATTACGGATTACCGTACGCGAAGCGGTCGCGCAGCGACATTACGGATTACCGAAAAAGAGGGTATTGGCACATGGCAGACATAATTTTTGGACTGGATATTGGCACAACCAAGGTGTGTGCCCTGGTGGGTGAAGTGCGTGAAGGCCGCCTGCAAATCATTGGTTTGGGGCAGGCAGCCGCGCGCGGCATGCGCAAGGGCATGGTCATCGACGTCAGCGAGGCCACGCAGGCGCTGGCCCAGGCGGTAGAGCAGGCGGAGCAAACTTCCGGCTACGATCTCTCCCAGGCAATCATCAGCATGGCCGGGGAGCACATCAGCTCCACCAACAACAAGGGCGTCGTGGCCATCGGGCGCAACGAGTCGGGGGTCGCCGTTTCCGACATTGAGCGCGCCCTGGACGTGGCCCAGGCGATCCCCGTGCCGCCCAACCGCCAAATTGTGCACCTCATCCCGCGCAGCTACACCATCGACGAGCATGACGGCGTGCGCAACCCGATTGGCATGCACGGCTTCCGGCTGGAAGTAGAGACGCACATCGTAACGGCCGCTCGCCCCGCCCTGCAAAACCTCACCCGCTGCGCCGACAACGTGGGCATCAAAACCAGCGAGTTTGTGCTCAATGCCCTGGCCTCTGGCGAAGCGGTGCTGGACCCCAACGAGCGCGAAATGGGCGTCATCGTCGCTGACATTGGCGGCGGCACCACCGACATTGCCCTCTACATGCAGGGCAAAGTGTGGCACACCCAGGTCTTCCCCATTGGTGGATACCACATCACCAACGACATCGCCATCGGCCTGCGCGCCCCGTATGACGTGGCCGAACAGGTCAAAATCCAGTTCGGCGACTGTCGGCCCGACAAGATCGATGCCAATACCGTCTTCACCGTCGAACCATTTGGCGGGGAGAAGATTCAGGTGGGGCGGCAAGATTTGGCCCACGTCATCGAGGCCCGCGTCGAAGAGATCTTCCAGCACATTTTGGACGATATTCAGCGCTCCGGCTACGACGGCCTGCTGCCCGCAGGCATTGTGCTCACCGGGGGCAGCGCGCAGCTGCGCGGCATCACCGAGGTGGCTGAACGCGTGCTGAACGTGCCCGCCCGCGTGGCCCAGCCGCAAAACCTGGTGGGCATGGTGGACCGGCTGCATTCGCCCGCCTACGCCACCAGCGTCGGCCTGCTGCATTGGGCCATGAGCGACAACCAGATTTACCAGCCCCGCGCCCACAACCGGGAATGGGGCCGCAAGATGGGATCGATTTTGAAAGCACTTTTACCGGGTTAAGCGAGCAAACAGTTATCGGTAAGCGGTTATCGGTAAACCGATTACGGATCACCGGTCGCGCAGCGACATTACCGATAACGGATTACGGATTACCGATTACCGAAAAAGAGGGGTAAAGATAATGAACCAAAAAACTGCAAATATTCAAAGAATGCCAGAAACCGAAGGGAACGCCCTGATTCGTGTGGTGGGCGTGGGTGGCGGCGGCAGCAATGCGGTGAACCGGATGATTGCGGAGAACATCGCCGGGGTCGACTTCATCGCCATCAACACCGACAAGCAGGCACTGATGGCCAGCCAGGCCCGGCAGCGCGTGGCCATCGGCGAGCGCACCACACGCGGGCTGGGCTCGGGCGGCAAGCCTGAGGTTGGCAGCAAAGCGGCTGAGGAATCGGAAGAAGAGCTGCACGAAATGCTGCAAGGCTCCGACATGGTGTTTGTCACCGCCTGCATGGGCGGCGGCACCGGCACGGGGGCCAGCCCGCTGGTAGCCAGAGTGGCCCGTGAAGAAGGTGCGCTGACGATTGGCGTGGTGACCAGGCCGTTTAGCTTCGAAGGCGCACAGCGCATGCGTGCCGCCGAAACGGGCATCGAGCAGCTAAAAGAGCATGTCGATACGCTGATTGTGATTCCCAACGATCGCTTGCTGGAAACGGCCGATCGCCGCATTTCCCTCATGGACTCCTTCAAAATGGCCGATGACGTACTGCGCCAGGGCATCCAGGGCATCAGCGAGCTCATCACCGTGCCTGGCTTAATCAACCTGGACTTTGCCGACGTGCAGACAATCATGTCGCTCGGCGGGGCGGCGCTGATGGCCGTGGGCCACGGCACCGGGGAAGACCGGGCGCGCATTGCTGCCGAAGCGGCGCTGTCCAGCAAACTGCTGGACGTGACCATCGCCGGGGCGCGCGGCATCCTGTTCAACGTGACCGGCGGCAACAACTTAAGTCTATACGAAATCAATCAAGCAGCAGCGATTATTCGCGAAACGGCCCACCCGGACGTGAACATGATTTTTGGTGCGGTGATTGACGATTCGATGAGCGACGAAATTCGCATTACGGTGATTGCCACGGGTTTTGAACATGGCGCGCCCATGATGCGGCAGATGTCTCGCGCCGAAAGCCGACTGCCGCAGCGGGAACCGGTGCGCCAATCGGTGAGCCGCCCCACTGCCCCCGCGGTAACCGCTCCGGTACGTGAAGAACAACGGGTGGAACGGCCGTCGTTCCAGGTAACCGATCTGGACATCCCGGCCTTTCTGCGCAAGAAAAAAGAGTAGGCACAACCCACCCCTCTCGCGGGCTAGACCGCCAGGATGGTAACTCCTGGCGGTTTTTTTGTCTCACACAGATGTTCTAATTCCACGTAAACGGCCGTTTAACAGCAGGTTAACGACCGTTTAATATTTTAAGGTTTGGCCCGTGCCTCGTAGGTTGCCAGGCATACGGCCGTATGCTATAATGCCTCCCACTTGTACCAAATCTAGGGGGATTTGCAGCAGTTACCCCCATATATGGCGGCAACTCGACGAAAACACGGTACAATCCCATATCTGGTTTTTCCCGGCCCAAAGGGAGAGTTCTCTGGTGAAATGTCCTTACTGTGATAATGAAAAAACGCGCGTGATCGACACCAGCCACGACACTCGCGGCGGTACGCGGCGGCGGCGGGTGTGTGATAAATGCGGCGAGCGCTTCAGCTCCTACGAGCGCCCCATCCTGGCCACGCCGATGTTGGTGAAGCAAGACGGCACCCGCGAAGAGTTCTCGCGGGACAAGCTGATGGCGGGCATCAAGGTGGCCTGCGCCAAGCGGCCGGTGGCCGCCGCCGATATTGAGCGCATCGCGGGCGAGGTAGAGGCCGAGCTGCAGCAGTCCGGCAAGGCCGAAGTTTCCAGCCACATGGCAGGCGATCTGGTTATCAAAAAGCTCAAGGATTTGGATGAGGTGGCGTACATCCGGTATGCCACGGTCTACCTGGGGTTTGATGACCTGGAGTCGATCCGCAAGGAGATTGATCGCCTGCTCGAAAGCCGCTAACGGCCGTTGGTAGTGCCCAAACGGCCGTTTTCCCAAAAAACCAAACACTCATACGCTTTCCCAAAACCACGCTGTAGAAAACAAAATCGTTCGGTAAAGTAAACCCTCATTTAAGGAGATGTAATATCGATGTCTGAACAGAAAACGCAAAATCAACCGTTGGCAAAAGCCAATGAAAAAAATGGCAGTAACGGCAAAAACGGGAGCCCCAAAAATGGTACGCATTTGAGCGAGAACAGCATTTATTTCAAGGTGGCCGTGCCCAAAAGTATTGTGAAGCGCGACGGCCGTATCGTCCCCTTTGAAACCGACCGTATTGAAAAGGCCCTGGAGCGCTGCTTCGCCAGTTTAGACATCGAACCACAAACGGCCGTGCACGACATCACCATTCAGGTGGTCAACGTGGTGGCCGCCAAGTATGACCTGCCCACTGTCG
>CAUJGI010000236.1 GCA_963169155.1 Chloroflexota bacterium | reverse complement strand
GCGCTTCCGCCGTCCGCGCGCCGAGTTTAGGGCCGACGGGCAAGCCCTTGCCGAACCCGCACCCGCTTACGTCGTGCCATTTCAACCAGCACCCATGCCCCAGACGCAGTGGGATGCCCGCCAACTCGTCGAATCGCTGCGGGTAGGCATTGCCCCGGCGCAGCACGTGCCGGAACTGACGATTGATTTGCAGGCCGAACGGGAAAGCATTGTGCGCGGACTCAACCAGGCACACCAACAGGGCGGCGCTGTGCGGGCCGTGGTGGGGGAATATGGCTATGGCAAGAGCCACCTGGTGGAGTTGACAACGCAGGAGGCGTTGAACCGCAACTTTTTGGTAGCAACGGTCAGTCTAGATTTATTGGAACTGCCGCCGCACCGCGCCTTTACCATTTACCGCGAGGCGCTGCGCCACCTGCGCTACCCGGACACGGACGAACGGGGCCTGGGGCCGCTGCTGGAAAAGACGGCCGTTCTCCCCCACGCCATCCACCAACTGCAAGACCTCTCTCCGGGCGAGCGCGATCCGTTGGTCATCGGCTTGCAGGCTATCGCCAACACCGCCTCCTCGCGGCAGCGCCAGGCGTGGATCAACTGGCTGGAAGGCGGGCGGCGCGTGCAGTTGATGAACAAGGCCACGCCCCGCGGCGTTAAGTTCCCGGCCATTTACACCATCGGCAACAATGCGCGGCAGATGGCTTATTTGTTTACGGCCGTTTCCGCCCTGGCCCGTCTGGGCAATTACAGCGGCCTCTGTTTGCTGATAGATGAGGCCGAAAGTTATTCACTCCTCCAGCCCTACCAGCGCCCCAAAGCCAGCCTCTTTTTCCAGGCCGTCATTTATGCAGCGCTGCGTGAGTCTCAGGACAAAATTGGTGAAGATACGTTTCCCCAGCATCGCTGGTGCGAATATCCGATGGCATACGACCAGGGGCAATCGCTCTTTTTCCTCTTCACCATCACCCGCAGCGATAACCGGCTGCCGCTGCACGACTGGCTGGCTGAGGAGGACGTTTTTTACCTGGAACCCGACGCCGAACCGCAGGAAGTGGGCCAATTTTTGCAGCAGATTCTCACCTACCACGCCCAGGCGTACGGCTATGAACCGGGCGAACGGCAGGTGCAAATCCGGCGCGGCGCGGCGGAACATCTGGCGATGGGGGTGAGGAACGGCCGTCTCTCCATGCGCAGCGTTGTCCGTCTCTCCATTGAGCTGTTCGACCTGCTCTACCTCCATCCCGACTACAGCATCGCCACCCTGCTCGACGAACTACGCGCCCAGGTACGGTAACCAGATGCCAGGTGGGGAATGTCCAATGTTGACACCGCCTGAGGTAAAAGCCCGCATCCCGCGCACCTGGCCGCTGTTTTTTGCCCGGCACGGCCGTTTCACCCCCATCCAGCAGCAAGCCATCCCGCCCATCCTCGACGGCCACGATACCCTGGTCATCGCTGCCACTGCCTCTGGCAAAACCGAAGCCGTTATCGCCCCCCTGCTAGAACGACTATGGCACGAAATGCACTCGCCACTCGCCACCCGCCACTCGCCACTTATCCTGCTCTACATTTGCCCCACCCGCGCCCTGGTACGCGACTTGTACGAACGCCTCAAGCACGTTCTGGCCGACACGGGCATCACCATCGGCATGAAAACGGGCGATGTGCCCCTGGCGCGGCAAATGCCGGCCGTGTTGCTCACCACGCCGGAATCCACCGACTCGCTGCTGACCCGCGCCCCCAAACGGTTCATTAACCTGCAAGCCATCGTCCTGGACGAAATTCACCTGTTCGACAACACGCCGCGCGGCGATCATTTACGCTGCCTGCTGCCGCGCATCGAGCGCATCCGCCACTATGCCAATCCCGAGACAAAACCAGCGCAGCGGGTAGCACTTTCGGCCACCGTGCCCGATCCGGCAGGCGTGGCGGCGCGTTATTTACACGCTGGATTGCCCGATGGCGTCATTGTCAATGTCCCGGGCGGGCGGGCGATTGAAGCGGAAATACGGCCGTTATACAACCTCACCGAACTCATCACCGCCCTGACCGAACGCACCGCTTACAAATCGCTCGTCTTTTGCAATTCGCGGGAAGAAGTGGAAGCAACGGCCGTAACCCTGCGCCAACAGCTGCGCCACCATGCCGACATCTTCGTCCATTACAGCAACCTGGACGCTGCCATGCGCCGCGACGTGGAAGAACGGTTTGCCGCGGCAGCAACGGCCGTTTGTGTCTGCACCTCCACTCTGGAACTGGGCGTAGACATCGGCAGCGTCGATGACGTCGTGTTGCTCGGCGCACCGCCCGATTTAAACGCCTTCATGCAGCGCATCGGCCGGGGCAGCCGCCGCACCACCCGCACCCAGGCCCTCTGCATGCCCAAATCCCCCGGCGAATGGGCTCGTTTTGAGGCGCTGTTGACCTTGGCGGAAAGCGATCACGCGCCACTTGCCACGCGCCACTCCCAAAGTTATGGCTTCCGCCCCGCCATCCTCATCCAGCAACTCTTCAGCCTCATCAAACAAAGCCCCACCGGCAGCGTGCGCCTGGCCGATTTGCGCCGCATCGCTCCGCCGGAAGTCACCAGCGACGATATGCGCCAGATTGTGGCCGAGTTGACCCTGGCCCGGTATTTGCAGCCGGGCCGGTCGGGCGAGTGGAAGCCGGATGAAAAGCTGCAAGAGCTGCTGGACCAGCACGAGATTTTCACCAACATTGGCGCAGATGTGCTGGGGGTAACGGCCGTAGACGCCCACAGCGGCCAAACCATTGCCCACACCGAGCGCAGCTACCCGCTGGGCACGGTCGTCCTCTTTGGCGGCCAGCCAATGAAAGTGGTCTGGGTCGAAAAGTACAAGTTTGGCCTGGCGGCCGCGCCCGGTGCGGCCGTCGATGACATTTTGCGCTTTCGCAAATCGTATGCGGCCGTTCCCTATGTGATCACCCAAACCGTCGCCCGCTCCCTCGGGTTGGAGCCAGGGCAGATGGCCATACTACCCCAGGCACCGGGGCACTTCCTTTTTCATTTTTGGGGC
>CAUJGI010000235.1 GCA_963169155.1 Chloroflexota bacterium | reverse complement strand
CTGGGCGACATGGGTATCACCACGCCGCTGTTTGGCCTGGAAAACTGCACGGAAATTTTGGCCGATTGCCTGACCACGCTTAACGGCGGCGCACCAGAAATCGAGCCGGACGACTTCCTGAAAGTGGTGCTTTACAGCAGTTCGCTGGCCGTCCCGGCGCGGCGCGATTGGGAAGAGCCGCAGGTGCTGCAAGGCAAAATGCTGTTCAACGAGATTGGTTGTGCCAGCTGCCACACGCCGCTGCTGGAAACGGGCAACCACCCCACCATCCCTGCCCTGTCGCAGCAGACGATACGGCCGTACACCGACCTCCTCCTGCACGACATGGGCGAGGGGCTGGCCGACGGCCGTCCTGATTTCCAGGCCACCGGCCGCGAATGGCGCACGCCGCCGCTGTGGGGCATTGGCCTCATCGAGACGATCAACGGGCATACCAACTTTTTGCACGATGGCCGGGCGCGCAATCTGCTGGAAGCCATTCTGTGGCACGGCGGCGAAGCGGTGCAGGTGCGGGACAACTTTGCCAACCTCACCCCCGCCGAGCGTGACGCCCTGCTGCGCTTCCTGAATTCACTTTAACGCTGACAAGATTGGTCCAATCTCACGCTAGGCAATGACCTATGACAAAACGATTTCTTTTAGGCTTCTTTTTGATCTTCCTGACAAGCTGCGGCGGTGCCGTGGTGACGGCAACGGCCGTTCCCCAACCCACCCACACCCCGCCCGGCTTTGACCGGCAGGCGCTGCTGGAAAACATCACCAACCAGATTGTCATCCCGGCGCATGAGGCGTTTGCCGCGAAAGCTGAGGAGTTGGCAACGGCCGTCGCCAACTTCACCGCCAAGCCCACCTCGGAGACGCTGGCGGCCGCCCAGGATGCCTGGCGAGCGGCCACCGTGGCCCGCACCAGCCTGCTCACCTTCCGCGTCGGCCTGGTGGATGACAGCCTGCTGCACAACCGGCTGGACAACCGCCCGGCGCGCACCACCTTCATCGAGGAAACCGTAGCCGGGACGGTGACCATCGACGATGCCTTTATCGAGTCGATTGGCTCCTCGTCCATTGGCCTGGGCGCGCTGGAGTACCTGCTGTTTGACCCAGAAGGCGGCAATGACGCGCTGCTGGCGCGCTACACTACGGCCGAAAACGCCGACCGCCGCCGTGTTTATCTGCTGGCCGTGGCCCAAAATCTACCCGTTAAGGCCACGGCGCTGCTGCATGTGTGGACGCCGGATGGGCAAAATTACGCCCAGGCATTTATCGCGGCGGACATGGACGGCGGCGAGCTGCAAGGCTCGATGAACATGCTGGTTAACCAGATGATCGCCGATTTGGAAGAGATCAGCACCACCCGGCTGGGCAAACCGACCGGCAACACATCCAGCGGCCAGGCACGACCGGACCTGGTGGAATCGCCCTTTGCCTTCTGGTCGCTGCCGCGCATCAAGGCCACGCTGGGCATGATGCACACCCTCTACACCGGCGGCGACGGCCTGGGCTTTGACAGCTACCTGGATTTCCTGGAAGCCGAATCGGCCGAGGGCGCACCGCTGTCCCAGATGATTGACGCCCAATTCAGCACCACACTGGCCGCTTTTGACGCGATTGAGGGTACGCTGCATGCGGTCGTTACCAACCATCCCGACCAGGTCAATGCCGCCTACGAAGAAGTGCGCACCCTGTTGGTTCTGATCAAGGTAGACCTGGCCAACCATCTCGGCGTCACCCTCACCTTCAACGACAATGACGGGGATTAGTGCAGCCACAGAGGGCATAGAGAACACAGGGAGTTTGGGCCTTTTCTCTAAATCCTCTGTGTTCTCTGTGGCCAAATCTTTAACCCGGCCGGTGAGCAGCGGGCCGCTGGTGGTACTGCGGGTGGCCTTTGGCCTGATGATGTTTGCCAGCATGGTGCGCTTCATGGCCCGTGGCTGGGTGACGGAGCTGTACGTACTGCCCCAGTTTCACTTTACCTTTTGGGGATTTGGTTGGATACGGCCGCTTCCGCCCACCGGCATGTGGCTCGTCTTCATCCTCCTGGCCGTGCTGGGCCTGACCATCGCGGCGGGATTGGCCACCCGACCCAGTCTTATCGCCTTCTTTTTACTTTTCACCTACGTCGAACTGATCGATAAGGCGTACTACCTTAACCATTACTACTTCGTCTCGCTGCTCACTTTTCTGTTGATATTTTTGCCGGTGTGGGGAAGTTGGTCGGTGGACGGCCGTTTCGGCTGGCGACAGCCACAGCCTATCGTGCCCGCCTGGATGCTCTGGCTGGTGCGGGCGCAGCTGGGGCTGGTCTACTTTTTTGCCGGGTTGGCCAAGCTCAACCCCGACTGGCTGCTGGCTGCCCAGCCGCTGACCATCTGGCTGCACGCCCGCACCAGCACGCTGCTGCTCGGTCCACTGTTCGACACCACCTGGATGCCCTACCTGTTTAGCTGGGCGGGTATGGCGTTTGATCTCACCGTGCCGTTCTGGCTCAGCTGGGGTAAAAGTCGCGCCGTGGCCTACCTGGCGGTGATTGTCTTCCACGGAGTCACCGGACTGCTGTTTAACATCGGCATGTTTCCCTGGATCATGATTGCCTGCACGCTCATCTTTTTCGACTGGCAATCTGTGAACGACCCCGTGTCCACGGCCAAAACTGCCACGCCGCCGCGCTGGGTGATGGGGTTTCTGGCGCTGTTTTTGGGGATTCAGCTGCTACTGCCGCTGCGCCACTGGCTTTATCCGGGGAACGTCAACTGGACCGAGGAAGGGTTCCGTTTTGCCTGGCGGGTAATGCTGGTGGAGAAAACGGGCCAGGTGACGTTTACCGTGCGCGATCCGGCCAGCGGTGCCCAATGGCACGTGCTGCCCAGCCAATACCTCACCGTGCAGCAGGACAAACAGATGGCCTTCCAGCCCGACATGATCATCCAATTTGCCCACTTTTTGGTGGCGCAGTACCCCCAGCCCGTGGAAGTGCGGGCCGAGGCGTATGTGAGTTGGAACGGCCGTGCCAGCCGCTTGCTGCTCGATCCTGAACAAAACCTGATCGCCACATTCGCTGATTGGCGACCGAAGCCGTTTATCTTACCCCCATGACATCTGGATAGTGGATTTTGAGGCCTTCTCCTGACGAGTTTCTGGACAAAGGCTAAAAAACAGGCATAATTTCGTTACAATATTAAATTTCCATGCGTGCCAGGGTTTCTGTGTTACAAAGTGGAACTAGTTTTTAGGAGAACATAGCATTGTCCAAGAAAATTTATGTAGGAAATTTGTCGTTTAAGGCCACAGAGGACGAAATCCGCGACATGTTTGAAGCGTACGGCACCGTGGAATCGATTGCAATGATTAATGATCGCGATACGGGTCGTTTTCGTGGCTTTTGCTTCGTGGAGATGCCAGATGCTGACGCGCTGGCAGCGATCGAAGGGTTGGATGGCGCCGAGCAAGACGGCCGTGTCTTACGTGTTAACGAGGCTCGTCCTCGTGAAGAACGTGGCGGCGGCGGTGGCGG
>CAUJGI010000234.1 GCA_963169155.1 Chloroflexota bacterium | reverse complement strand
CGTCGCCGTTGGCCACGTCCACCAGGTGGTCCAGCGCTTCCGGCTCGATCTGGACGTTGAGACGGCCGTAGCCTCGTTCCGGATCGCGCAGCGCCTGCCGGGCAATCTGCCGCAAATCCTCTTCCGTCAGCGGGCGCAACTGGAAGATGCGGCTGCGGCTGACCAGTGCCTTGTTCACTTCAATATATGGATTTTCGGTGGTGGCCCCAATCAAAATGATGGTGCCGTTTTCGACGTGCGGCAGCAGGGCGTCCTGCTGCGCTTTGTTCCAGCGGTGCACCTCGTCCACAAAGAGGGTGGTGCGCTGCCCGTACAGGTTGCGCCGCTCCTGCGCCGTGGCAATCGCCTCACGAATCTCCTTCACGCCTGCCAAGACGGCGTTGATAGTGATGAAATGGCTCTGGGTGCTGTTGGCGATGACCATCGCCAGGGTGGTTTTGCCGGTGCCGGGTGGCCCGTAAAAAATGAGCGAGGAAAGCTGGTCCGCCTGGATCGACCGGCGCAGCAGCCTGCCCGGCCCCATGATGTGGTCCTGGCCGACGTACTCGTCCAGCGTGCGCGGACGCATCCGGTTGGCTAAAGGGGATTCTTTTTCGATTTGGGCTTTACGGCCGTGTTCAAACAGATCCATGCTCGCATTGTAATCGAGAGTGCGCCTGCCTGCCAGCGGCTACAGACCACGCTCGCCGCGAATGTAGGGCACGCCCAGCGCCGCCGGAGCGCCCAGCCGCTTACGCGCCACCGCCCGCGAGCCAATTACCAGGGCAACGATCGTCAAAATGAAGGGCATCATCTGCAAGAAGAAGCCAAAGTTGGAGTTAACAAACAGCGGGTTGCGCAAGCCAAACAGCGTGGCCGGACCCTGCAGGTCCAAAATGCCGCGCCGCAGTGCGCCAAACAGGTAGCCGCCCAAGGCCGCCCGCAGCGGGTCCCACTGGGCAAAAATCACCAGCCCCACAGCAATCCACCCCTGCCCCGAAGTCGTCTGAGTGCTGTACCAGCCGGGCGACACTGACAGGCTGATCGTCGCCCCGGCCAACCCGGCCAGGCAGCCGCCGACAAAGACGTACAGGTAACGCAGCCGGTAGACGTTGATGCCCATCGTATCGGCCGCTTCCGGCTTTTCGCCAACGGCACGCAGGTGCATACCGGGGCGAGTGCGGTGAATGTAGTACCAGGCCAGCGGGGCAAAGAGGTAGCCCACGTAGACCAGCAGGCTGTGGTCAAAAAAGAAGATCGGCCCGATGATGGGGATTTGCGACAGCAGGGGAATGTCGAAGGACGGCACCAGCGGCGGATTTTGCCCGGTGAGCCCTTCGCCCAGCACCAGGGCCAGGCCGGTGCCTAAAAAGGTGAGCGATAGTCCGCTGACCACCTGGTCTGCCTGGAAATGAATGGTCACCAGGCCGTGGGCCAGGCTGATGATGCCGCCCGCCACCATGGCCATAAGCAGACCCAGCCAGGGATTGCCGGTGCTGAGCGAGGTGCTAAAGCCCGCCATCGCCCCCAGGAGCATCATGCCTTCCACGCCCAGGTTGAGAATCCCGGCGCGCTCGGCAAAAATTTCGCCAATGGCGGCAAAGAGCAAAATGGTTCCGGTGGCTAACCCCGCGTGCAAAATGATGATCGGGTCCATGAATCACTCCTAAAAAGCTATCTACGTAGAACCAAATGTCATTCCCGCGAAGGCGGGAATCCACTTTTTAATAATTCCACCAACATTGAAAGCAAGCAATCCCTCAAAGCAGACTTTCGTATAAATCATCCCAATTTGGGTTGTCTTTCTCAATCAAGTTGATTTTCCATTGCCGATTCCACTTTTTCATTTGCTTCTCTCGCACAATGGCTGCATTCACATCGTTAGTATATTCATAGTAAACCAAGATATGGACACCGTATTTCTGAGTAAAGCTTTCTTGAACGTCATTTTTGTGCTCATACACTCGGCGAATTAGATTGCTAGTCACGCCAATGTAAAGTGTGCCGTTCTTTTTACTTGCCAGAATGTAAACAAAGTACGTTTTCATTAATCCGAACTGCTGATTATCTGAAAATTCTTCTGAAACTCGTTGAGTAAGAGCCAGTAGTCGTTCCCATTACCAGAATGGATTCCCGCCTTCGCGGGAATGACAAAAGAAAGCCTACAGGCGGACGAGGCGGATTTTGTAGCGCAGCAGGACGTCGCTGCTGATGACCATGAATAAGACGATGCCCTGCAGCAGGTTAGACAGGCCAGAGGGCTGGATTTCGCGGCCAGCGACGATAAGCGCGCCAAACAAAATCGACACGATGATGACGGCAAAGGGATTCAGCTTGGCCAGCCAGGCCACGATGATGCCGGTGAAGCCGTAGCCGGGCGAGATGCGTTCTTGCAGACGGTGCACCACGCCGCTGATCTCGGCCATGCCTGCCAGACCAGCCAGACCGCCAGAGAGCATCATCACAAAGACGATGTTGCGGGTGATGTTGATTCCGGCATATTTGGCAGCATTGGGGTTGTCGCCGATGAGCTTAATTTCGTAGCCCCAGCGGCTGCGCTCCAGGATCCACCAGACGGCAACGGCCGCTATCACCCCAAACAGTATGCCCAGGTGCAGAGTAATGCCGGAAAAGGCGCTGATTTCGCGGGCGTAGTCCGCCAGACGCGGCAGCCAGGCGTTGCGCTCAAAGACGGGCGTCATCTGGAAACCGGCGTCGGACCAGCGGTCGAAAATCCAGAAGTTGTTCCACAGGATGGCCACGTAGTTGAGCATGAGGGTGGTGATGATCTCGTTGACCTGGTAGCGGGCTTTGAGGTAGCCGGGGAAAAAGCCCCAGATGGCACCACCCAGCATGCCCATGATGATCATCATGAGGATGACGATGACGCGGGGTGTTTCTGGGCCAACCAGGGGGATCAACACCACCAGGCTGGCGGCAAACGCACCGATGTAAAACTGCCCCTCAGCGCCGATGTTCCACAGCTTCATCTTGAAGGCAACGGTGCAGGCCAACCCGACCATGATGAGCGGCGTGGCTTTGACCAGGGTGTCGGAGAAGACGGGCCAGCTGCCAAAGGTAGCATCAAAAAAGAAGCGCAGTACCACCAGCGGCTGCCCGCCGATAAACTTGAGAATGATGCCAGCGATAACAAAAGCAATGATCACCGAACCCAGCGAGGTGGCGGCGGGCAGCCAGCGCGGGATATCTTCGACGCGTTTTTCGACGATCAGGGTGTAGGGAAAGGTTCGTTTGCGGATAGTAGGGGTGGTGGTGCTCATGCAGTTGCCTCTTCTTTCACGCTGTGGGTCTTCATACTGCCGGTCATCATCAGGCCAATTTCGTGGATATCGGCGTCTTCGGCTTCAACGATGCCCATGATACGGCCGTCAAATACCACCGCAATCCGGTCACTCAACGCCAGCAGCTCTTCCAGCTCTTCGGAAATAAGCAGGACGGCCGTTCCGTTTTCCCGTTGTTCCAGCAGCAGCTTTTGAATTGCCTCAATGGCTCCCACATCCAGGCCGCGTGTGGGCTGCACGGCTACCATCAGCGTGGGTTCGGCCGAAATTTCGCGGGCCAGAATCACCTTTTGCAGGTTGCCGCCAGAGAGCTTGCGGGCCATCGTGTCGACGCTGGGGGCCAGAATGTCGTACTTTTGCTTGAGGGCACGGGCCTTTTCGCGCGCTTTGGTGAAGTTGATCTGCCAGCGGCTGCTAATGGCCGTGCCGCGATAGCTCTTCATGATCGTGTTTTCGGTGATGCTCATGTTGGGCGCGCTGCCCACCCGGGTGCGGTCTTCCGGCACGTGGGACACACCGCTGCGAATGGCCTTTATAGGCGGCTGGTTGGACAAATCTTCGCCGTTTACCTGGATGGTGCCAGTGCAGGGGCGCAGGCCAGTGATCACCTCGGCCAGTTCGCTTTGTCCATTGCCCGCCACGCCAGCAATGCCCAAAATTTCACCAGCGCACACTTCCAAGGAGACGCCGCGCAGGGCGGGCACGCCCTTGTTGTTTTCGGCGTGGACATCGCGCATGGCCAGCACCACGGG
>CAUJGI010000233.1 GCA_963169155.1 Chloroflexota bacterium | reverse complement strand
TCCGCCGGGGTGAACCGCTTAATCTGCCCACCCCCACGCTAAACCAGACCGCAACAGAACTGCCCGACCGCAGCCTCCTGGCCAGCTCGCTGGCAGCCGCCGGGTTTATCGAACACCCAGAAAGCATTCAGGAACTCTACCCGCTGACGCCAACCCAACGCGCCATCTTGTTCCATACGCTCTACGCCCCCAAAACGGGTGTGTATGTGGAGCAAAATGCGCTGGAAATGGCGGAGCTGGACGTTGCTTTATACATCCAGGCCTGGCAGCAGCTCATCCAGCGGCACGACGTGCTGCGCACCGGGTTCTTCTGGGAGGATGTGGCGGAACCGGTACAAATGGTCCTACATGAAGTGTCGCTCCCTGTGACTGTACTGGATTGGCGCAGCGAGCCTGCGGACCAGCAGCTGACCCATCTGCAAGCACTCATGGCCACCGAACGCCAAAAAGGGTTTGACCTGAACACGGCCCCGCTGCTGCGCCTCACCGTCATTCGCGTGGGGGAAACACGCCATTTTGTGTTGGTCAATTACCATCACATTTTGCTCGATAGCTGGTCTAACGTGGTCATGCATCTGGAAGTGCGGGCCATTTATGATGCACTCCGCCGGGGTGAACCGCTTAATCTGCCCACCCCCACGCCGTATCACCACTACATCGCCTGGCTGCGCCAGCAGGAAGATGCCGAAGCGAAGACCTACTGGCAAACCTACCTGGACAACTTCGCTGAAGCGACGCCTATTCCCATCGGCGGGGAGAAGAGCCAGGCCATTTTCGGCGCGGTTGAGGATTACGCCGAGCAAAGCATCACCCTGCCACACGATCTGGGGACCGCGCTGCACGACCTGTTAACCAGACACGAGATCACCTACAACAACTTCATGCAGGCCGTTTGGGCGATTTTACTCAACCGCTACAGCGGTGAGGATGATGTGTTGTTTGGTGCAGTCGTACACGGCCGTCCCGCCGAGCTGCCTCATGTTGATCGCATGGTGGGTTTGTTCATCAACGTCTTACCCATTCGGCTGCGCTTTCAAAAGGATGAGCCAGTTCTTTCCTGGCTTAAACGCAGCCATGAGCTTTTGGTAGAGCAATCCCAATTTGCGCACAACTCCCTGGAGCAAATTCAACAGTGGGCGGGTTTCCCCCGTGAACGGAACCTGTTTCATTCGTTGTTCATCAACAACCACTCGGCCTCCGACAATCTGCCCCCGCCGCCTGCGGACAGCCGCCCGCTTTTTGTGCAGGAAAAAACCAACTACGCGCTGAATTTCTACCTTAAGCAGAAGGATGTTTTGCAGATTGCCTATGATCCCACGCTGTATTCGGCCGTTTCCATGCAACGCATGTTGCGCCACATCGTCACAATTGTGCACAACATTGTGGCCGGGCCAGAACAGCGCATGGCCGAGCTAACCCTGCTGCCCACCGACGAACGCACCCTGCTGCTGGAAACCTGGAACAACTGGCCTCCGCCCGTAGAAGCAGGGTCGCTGGTGGCCGATTTTGCCAAACAGGTTGCCAACCAACCCACAACAGCGGCCATTATCGATCCGGCCTTTGGGACGTTGACCTATGCAGACCTGGATGAGAAGTCCAGCCAGCTAGCAGCTTATTTACAGCAGATGGGGTTGCAAAACGGCCGTATCGGCCTGCACCTGGAACGCTCCTACCACGTTCCCCTTGCCTTTTGGGCGATTTGCAAAAGTGGCAATACGTACGTACCGCTAGACGCCAAACTGCCCCAACAACGGCTGGCATTTTTGATCGAAAATGCCCAGCTGGACGCCATCATCAGCCTGACCACGCTGCAAGCGACGCTACCCGAAACCAACCGCCCCGTGCTGCTGCTTGATGAGATCGAACCGCACCTGAGCCAGATGCCTGACCTGGAGCCGGTGGAAATGGCGGAAACGGCCGTCATCCTCTACACGTCTGGGTCTTCCGGGCAGCCCAAAGGGGTTCGCCTGCCGCAATCGGCCGTGTTGAGCTTCGTGCACACGGTCATTCAGCTCTACCAGCTGAACCCCGGCGACCGGCTCCTGCAATTTGCTTCTATCAGCTTCGATACCTCACTGGAAGAAATTTGTATTAGTCATCTCAGCGGCAGCACCCTCGTCTTGCGCACAGAAGAAAGCATCAGCTCCGTTCAAGCCTTCTTTAACTTTTGTCGCACTTACCAGATGACGGTACTGGACCTGCCCACGGCCTTCTGGCACACCCTCACCATCGAGATGCACCGGGCCCCTGCCTTGCAGCTGCCCCCGACCGTCCGCCTCGTTGTCATTGGCGGCGAGAGGGCTTCACCCGAACACATGGCCACCTGGCATGCGGTTGCCCCTGGCCATGTAACCGTGCTCAACACCTACGGCCCCACCGAAGCAACTGTGGCCGCCACTGGCTGTGCTGTGGCTGGCCCCACGGCCGTTGCCCAGGCAGAACTGGCCCCCATTGGCCGCCCGTTCCCCACGGCGCGGGTGTACGTGGTGGACCAGTACAACCAGCTTGCCCCGATTGGTGTACCGGGCGAACTGCTGATTGCCGGACCACAACTGGCCGAAGGCTACGTGGGGCTGCCGGAGGAAACGGCCGTAAAATTCATCCCCGATCCCTTTGCGAAAGAGGGCAGAGTGTACCGCACCGGGGACCGGGTCCGCTTTTGGGAGGATGGCAACCTGCAATTTGTCGGCCGCACCGATCGGCAGATCAAGGTACGCGGGCACCGCATTGAGCCAGAAACGATCGAACATTTGCTAAACCGGCACGAGGCTGTTGTGGAAACGGCCGTTGCCACGTACCCCGACAGCCAAAACAACCTGCAAATTGTGGCCTACATCATTCCCCAGGGCAGCACCCTGCCAGACGCGTCGGCGCTGGCCAGCTATCTCCGACAGCAGCTGCCCGCCTACATGGTGCCCGCCGCCTTTGTGCCTATCGATAGCTTTCCCAAAACCAGTAATGGTAAAATCAATTACCGCGCTTTACCAGCGCCCACATTCCAATCACCCACCGGTTCGCAGTATGAAGCGCCGCGCACCCCCATCGAAGAAACCATTGCCGACCTGTTCAGCCAGCTCACCAACGTGCCAAAAGTGGGGCTCTTTGACAACTTCTTCCATTTGGGTGGGCACTCCCTGCTCATCACCCAGCTGGCTTCGCGCCTCCAAAGCATCTTCGAGGTAGAGCTTTCCCTGCGCACCCTGTTTGAACATGCCACGGTGGTCGATATGGCCATGCTGGTGGAAGAAAAAATGATGGAGATGGTAGAAGCGCTGAATGATGATGAAATCGACCTGCTGCTTTAGCCATAAAGTAAACCGCACAAAGTTTTCGAAAGAAAGAAGCGTAGATTTTGTGCGGTTTACTCAAGTAATTGGCAGACTCCACGCCAATTTCTTTTGTAAAACTTTCGTAACTATCCAGGTCAAAAACCTGTGGTATAAATAGCCCTCATGGATGAAGTTCAACAACTGCGCGAAATGGTCAACCGGCTGACACAGGAAAATCAGGAACTCCGTGAGCGTCTGACCGTTGCCGAGTCAACGATTAAGC
>CAUJGI010000232.1 GCA_963169155.1 Chloroflexota bacterium | reverse complement strand
GCAAAGAGGTCGGGCGGGGCGTCGGCGGCACTTCCCGCCTGCCAGCCAGCGATGCGGTAGCGTACGGCCGTTCCGCCCACCTGCCCCGGCATAACCGCCTGCCACCGGCTCAGGTAACCCGCGCCCGCTTCCCAATCCACGGTTTGCACGCTCATGGGCAGTTTGTGGGCGGTGGCGTCGGGTAAACGGCCGTCTGTCGTAAACCACACCTCAGCGCGATCCAATGGCAGCGCCACGCCGCTGGTGGCCGACACTTCGACAGACTCACCGGGTTGGGGGGCAAACGGCCGTATCGTGTTGTCGTGGCGGAACTGGTGCGCCTGCGCCGCAATGCGCTCGCGCACCATCGGCAAGGGGATGTCGCCCGGCGCGGTGGCAATTGCTTCGTTGTTATCGAATACATTTTCTAATTCAGCCATTGGTTGGTCTCCTCGTAAAAGTGGGTCGGATTGCCAATCCGACTTACGATTTTCGTTCTCTGTTGATTCAAAAATCCCTGTTCGCCACCGTCCGCCCGGCCATGAATGGCCGGACTAGCAATGGAAGCCCCGTTGGGGCTTGCACAACTTGCCGGGCGGCTTCAGCCCCCGGCGATCAACGGCAATCAAACCTCGGCAGCTGCACCCAAATCGGCCCGCCATTTTGCCAACAGCGCCAGCAGCTGCGCCCGCCCTGCTTCATCAAAGCCAGACAAACTCGCCTGCAACGCCGCCAGGTGAGCCACCTGGGCCGCTTCGCGCTGCGCTGCCCCAACGGCCGTCAGCACCACTTGCTGCGCCCGCCGATCGTCGGGGTCGGGCTGGCGTGCGGCCCAGCCCTGCCCGGCCAGGTAATCCACAATGCGCGTCATTTTGCTGTTATCGACCAGCAAACGGCCGCTTAAATCCCCCATGCGCCAACCGCTATCCTGTTTCAGCAGCAGCAGCGTATCAAACTGTTCCGGGGTGAGGTGGAACGGCCGTAACGCGGCCAACATCTCGCCAATCAGCAGCACAAAAATTTCCCGCATGGTCGTAAAAATCGTTTGTTCCATGCGGGAATTATATTTTTATTTGATATATTTGCAAATGAGAATAATTATCCGGTGCGACGCACTTTGGAAGTGCGTCGCACCTAAAAAGGGGTTAGTTTTGCACGGCCGTATCCTCATCATAAATCAAATACAGACCCTGCTCATCGTCCCAGCCGTGCTGGGCTGCACCGTCGTAGTAAATCTTGAGGTCGGCCGAATCTTTGAGGAAGTTGATGTGGCCAATTTCCACCCGCTTTACCGGCAGGCCGGTGCGCTCGCTCAGGTCGGTCAGCAGCAGGTCATGGTTTTCGGGGCGAATCAGCTCGATGCGTTCATACGAAATGCGCTGCGACTGCTCGTAATGGAAACCCCAACCCTGCTCCAACACGTACAGCACCCCCACGATGGCCCCATTGGCCATCAGCAGCACGTCCCACCCAGAGCTGGTGAGCAGCCCAGAGTTGATAATCGGCAGGCCAATCAGGATGAACAGGTAGGTCATCTCCCGCGGCGGCATCGGGTTGGTGCGGTAGCGCAGCACCGAGAAGATGGCAAACAGGCCAAATCCCGCGCCGACACTTAGCTCAATCGAACTCAGCAGGCTCATCACAAAAAAGATGATGGTGTTAAACGCCAGGAAGGTGAACACATAATTTTTGTTTTGCTTCACCGGGTAGTAGATGAAGCGCACAATGATCAGCGCGACAGCCAGGTTGGCGGCAAAGCCGACAAGTAAATTAATGGCAGTAAGCATGGGGTTGTCCTTGAGCCAGTTTCTGCACCAGCCGTAGTTTGGATTTGAAGTTGTTGTGTTTGATTGCTGGATAAAGCAGGCTGACGCCCAGGCAATATTTGCTAAAGCCCAACGGCCGTACCTGGTTCTGGCGCAGCAGCCGGATCATCTCCGACTGAGCCGAAAAACCGTCTTGCTTCACTTCCACAATCACCAGCTGCGGCAGGCTGATGGTTTCATCTGCCCAGCTAAAGGTCAGGTTGAGGTCAATCGTCACCCGCTCCTGGCGCAGCTCGCTAACCAGGGTGATGCGGTCATATTCCACCCACAGCTTGGGTGCCAGTTCGGCCGGATCAAAGGGCAAGGTGTTGTGCAGGAAAGCGGCCGTTTCCGCCCCAATCTCATCGGTCAACTCTGGCGTTTGCATCCGGCTTTTGATGGTGCGCCCTTTGTTGGTCTTGTGCTTCACTTCCAGGAACGCCAGGTGCGAATCCACGTACTCGCGGGCGCGCACTTTGTACCGGTTCAACATGCCGGAATGGTGCCGGTAATACAGCGCAAAATCGGCCGAATCGAAGTAGAGCGTGCGGTAGTGGCTGGCGCGTTTGCCCTGCACCACCAGGGCCGCGTACACCTCGGTGAGCTGCGGCATGATGCGCTGCAAGGTGGCCAGCGACAGCACATATTTGGTATCGGTGCGGTTCAGCAAAGCCACCCGGCCCATTTTGGACAGCGAAATAGGGGCATAATGATTTAACGCCAGGGTGGCAGTAATATCTTGCTGCGGCGTACTTAGTTTTGGCAACATGTGTGCATATCCAGTCTAGTTCTGTTTTCCTCTATGGTTGGCGTAGCATAACAAAGCACTGTTTAGCCTGGATATAGAAGTTATTAAGATAGTGTAAAGACGGGCGTCTCAGGCAGGGAAAATCAGCCCTTAAAATTTTGGAACTTTTTACATTGGGAACGGCCGTTTGTGTTATACTTGTTTCTATGTGGGGCATTACAACAATACTGCACGCTGGCAAAAAACGTAACCTTCCATCTGTGTAATCTGCGAAATCTGTGGATAGTAATTTCTAGGGAAAATTGTGCATCATGTGTGAAAACCACAACCAGTTTGTTCACCTCCACTGCCACAGCGAATTTTCCTTGCTCGATGGCCTCAGCCGGGTCAACGACCTGGTCGCCCGCGCCGCCGAACTGGACCAACCCGCCATCGCCCTCACCGACCACGGCGCGATGTATGGCACCATGCCCTTTTACCGCGCCGCCAAAGCCGCGGGTGTAAAACCCATTATCGGCATCGAAACCTACCTCTCCCAGCGCACCATGCAGGACAAAGATCCGCAGCTGGACAAAAACCGCTTCCACATGCTGCTGCTGGCCGAAAACCAGACCGGCTACCTGAACCTGCTGCAAATCGCCACCGCTTCCCAGCTGGACGGCTACTACTACAAACCGCGCATCGACCGCGCCTTCATGGCCCGGCACAAAGAGGGCCTCATCGCCACCACCGGCTGCATGGCCGCCGAAATTCCGCGGGCCCTGGGCGACCGTAACCCCAAGCTGGCCAAACAGCTCATGGGTGAATACCTGGACATTTTCGGCAAAGAACGGCTGTTCATCGAGCTGCAAGAACATTCCATCCCCGAACTCACCACAATCAACCAGCAGCTCATCGAGATGGCCGCCCACTTTGGCCTGGAGAACAACTTCCTGGCCACCAACGACGTGCATTACACCCTGGCCAGCGACGCCGACCCACACGAGGTGCTGCTCTGCATCCAGACTGGCTCCACGGTGAAAGATCCCAAGCTGACTTTCTCCGACAAAGAGTATTATGTCAAGTCTCGCGATGAGATGTTCCACCTCTTCCAGCGCAACGGCTACCAGGAAGAACTCATCCGCAACGCGCTGAGCAACAGCCTGCGCATTGTAGAAATGTGCGAGGTGAGCCTGGATCATAAAGGGTACCATCTGCCCGAATTTGACGTCCCGGCGGGCCATGACCATCAATCCTACCTGCGGCAGCTGTGCGAAAAAGGGCTGATCTGGCGGTATGGGGCCGATCGCGCCGCGAATGATGAGGAGCTGCGGGCCAGGCTGGATCATGAGCTGAACATTATTAACCGAATGGGGTTTGAAACTTACTTTTTGATCGTGTGGGACTTGTGCGAATGGGCCGCCCGCAGCGACGAATGGTGGCAGCAGCACCAGGACCCGTTCCCCTACGACAGCTACAGCGAGTGGAAAGAAAACGACATCTGGTGGAACGTGCGTGGTTCCGGCGCAGGTTCGGTGGTGGCTTACACCCTGGGCATCACCAGCATCGAACCAATCATCAATGGTCTCATCTTTGAGCGCTTCCTCAATCCGGGGCGCGTTTCCATGCCCGACATCGATCTGGATTACCCCGACGACGTGCGGCACTGGATGGTGGCCTACTCCAAGCGGCGTTACGGCTCGGAAAAAGTAGCCCAAATCATTACCTTTGGCACGCTGGGCGCACGTGCGGCTATTCGCGACGTGGGCCGGGCGATGGATATGCCGCTGGAGGAAGTAGACGTGCTGGCGCGCATGGTGCCCGCCATCCCTGGCAAGCCGGTCAAGATCGAAAACGTGCTGGACAAGGACCACGAGTTTTATTCGTCGGAGCTGGAGCAGAAGTACAAAGCGGAAACGGCCGTACGCCAACTCCTCGACACCGCGCGCAACCTGGAAGGGGTGGCCCGCCACGCCTCCAGCCACGCCGCCGGGGTCATCATCTCCGACCGGCCGCTGCAGGAGTACGTACCGCTCAACAAGCCCACCAGCGGCGACGAAGGGTTAGGCGGCGTCGACCGCGTCACCCAGTGGCCAATGGAAGTTGTGGAGTCGATTGGCCTGCTGAAGGTGGACTTTTTGGGGCTGAGCACCCTCACCGTCATGCGCCGGGCCGCCCGTCTGATCGAAGATCGCTACGGCACCGTCTACACCATGGACAACATCCCCTACGACGAAGGGCACATTGGGCCAGACCCCACCAAAAAGCCGGAAATTTTGTTCGACATGCTGGGGCGCGGCGACGTCGCCGGGGTGTTCCAGGTGGAAGGCGCGGGCATGCGCCGCCTGATGATGGAAATGAAGCCGCGCCGCTTCGACCACATCATCGCCGCCATTTCGCTGTACCGCCCTGGCCCGATGGAAAACATTCCCGAGTACATCCGCCGCATGCACTCGGCCATCTACGACAACAAGGACGTGGTGGAATACCACTCCCCCGCCCTGGAACCCATCCTGAAAGACACCTACGGCATTTTGGTCTACCAGGAGCAAATCATCCGCATCGCCTCTGACCTGGCCGGGTACGAGCCGGGCGAGGCGGATATGATCCGCAAGGCCGTCTCCAAAAAGAAACGCGACCTGATGGACAAACATCGCTCCCAATTCACCGAGGGCGCAATGGCCCGCGGCCTGAGCCGGGAAGTGTGCGAAGCGATCTGGGGCGACATCGAGTTTTTTGCTCGATACGGTTTCAACAAAGCCCACGCCGCCGACTACGCCAAGGTGACCTGCCAGACGGCGTTTTTGAAAGCCCATTACCCGGTGGAATACCTCACCGCCATGCTTTCGGTGGAGCGGGACAACACGGACAAAGTGCGCCGCTACTTTGCCGAGGCCAAAAACCTGGGCATCGACGTGGGTCCGCCGGACATCAACACCTCCGGCCTGGACTTTACGATTGAAGATGGCGGGGAACGGCCGTTGATCCGCTTCGGTCTGGGTGCCATCAAAAATGCCGGAGCCGCCGCCCTCATGACCATCATCGAGGAGCGCGAGGCTCACGGCCCGTTTAAGAGCCTGCAAGATTTATGCGAGCGGGTCGATTTGAAGCGGGTGGGCAAACGGCCGTTGGAATACATGACCAAAGGGCGCGTGTTTGACGCCTGGGGCAACCCGGTACAGTTCATGGACGCCCTCGACCGCATTGTCAACTTTAGCAGCAGCGAACAGGCCGCCGCCGCCACCGGGCAGATGAGCCTCTTTGGCGGTGGCAGCACCCCGGCCGTCAAGGTCGCCGTTGATCTGCTGCACGATCCGAAACCCATTACACCCATCAAGCACAAAGAGCTGCTGGAGTGGGAAAAAGAAGCCCTGGGAGTCCATGTGTCCGAACATCCATTGGAACGGCCGTTAAAAATGCTCCAACCACACACCAACACCAGCATCACCGATTTAGACAGCAACTGGAACGGCCGTCAGGTCCGTCTGGCCGGCATGATCAGCACGCTGCGCACCCTTACCACCAAAAAAGGCGATCCGATGGCCTTTGCCACGCTGGAAGATCTGGACGGTAAGATCGACCTGGTCTTTTTCCCGCGCACCTGGCAGGAGTGCCGGGGCAGCGTGGCCGTCGACCAGGTAATGCTGGTCACGGGCAAGGTGCAGCTCAAGGGCGAGGATTTAAACTTGATCGTAGACCGGGTGGATACCAACGTACAAATTGCCCAAGACGCCGACGCGCCACGCCAGCCGGCGCGTACGGCCGTTCCCACCCCACCTGTCGCGGCCAAACCAGCTGGCAACGGCAACGGAAATGGCCACAGCAGTGACCACAACAGTGGCCACAAAAACGGCAGCGGGAATGGCAATGGCCACCAGCACATGCCGCCGCCACCGCCACCCTTCGACGAAAGTGAACCGGCCGCAACGGCGGCGGTTCCTGCGGCTGTGGCAAAACGGGCCACGGCCGTTCCAACTACAGCCGCGCCGATCAGCTACCAACCGCCCCCACCGCCCAACTTCGACGACGATTCCGAAGCGCAGCCGATTGTTCAACCAGCACGTGGGGAAGCGGCCGTTCCATCACCCACAGCCCCAGCCAACAACAACGGGCACCATCCTGCACCACCCGCCGCAGCGCGCCAGCCGCTGGTCAGCCCCGCGCCCACGCGCCAGACCAACGGGATTCATAAAACGGTGGTGGTTGAGATACGTCCGGTGGGCAACTGGCAAGAAGCATGCCGCCGCACCCTGAAAAAGGTCAACGAGTACGAGGGTGAAGACGGGCTGACGATCTTGATCAGTGGGCAAAACTTGAAGATGGAATTCCCGAACGGCCGTACCCGCAGCTGCCCCGACCTCCTGGAAACCCTGCGCACCATCCCCGGCATCGCCAAAGTCTACAGCCAGTAAAATAGCACAATGCAAACTAAAGCTTGATTTATAGTTTGCATTATGCTATTGTTTTGCGATGTATCACGTCACCTATGTGAAACAAGCTGAACGCAGCTTGCGCAAATTACCCAAAAATACTATCAGTCGAATTCAAGATAAATTGGCCATTATTGCCGAAGAGCCATACGGCCGTCACAACAACGTGACAAAGTTGAAAGATCGAGAGGAGTATCGTTTAAGGGTAGGCGATTGGCGCGTCATTTACGAAATTCATGATGGTGAATTGATTATTCTCGTGATCAAAATTGCCCCTAGAGGAAGTGCATACGAATGAGTAAAGTACAACTAATTCTAAAAGAAGGTCGGCCTGAATATGCGGTAATTCCTTATGAACTGTACGAGCAGTTGGTTGAAGATGCCGAAACATTGCAAGACATTCGTGATATCGACGAGATCAAAGCCCGCATTGAACGGGGTGAGGAAGAACTCATTCCGGCCCATGTGCCGTATGCCATCATCGACGGGGAAAATCCGGTAAAGGTGTGGCGGGAGTATCGCGGTCTGACGCAGCAAGCGTTGGCTGAGGCGGCGGGCATTAGTGCTGCCTATCTTTCTCAGATTGAAACGGGGAAGCGCAAGGGGAAAACGGCCGTTCTCCAAGCCCTCGCCCGCGCCATGAACCTGGACCTGGACGATGTGGTCTACAATCCTCCACCGGATGAAGAAATGTAATTGAGTAAGTAACTATCCAGGTCAAAAACCTGTGGTATAAATAGCCCTCATGGATGAAGTTCAACAACTGCGCGAAATGGTCAACCGGCTGACACAGGAAAATCAGGAACTCCGTGAGCGTCTGACCGTTGCCGAGTCAACGATTAAGC
>CAUJGI010000231.1 GCA_963169155.1 Chloroflexota bacterium | reverse complement strand
TAGTGCGATTGGCCCACGTTGAGCGCCGAAACATCATTCATCAGCACGGTGTTGAGGAATTCAACGACATGCTCACCCTGCGCGTCAAACACGCCCATGTGGGTGGCGTCGAACAGACCGGCGGCCTCGCGCACGGCCATGTGCTCTTCGACGACCGACGTTTCGTAGCGCACGGGCATCTCGTAGCCGCCAAAGGGCACGATGCGCCCGCCGAGGGCCACGTGGGCGTCGTAGAGCGTGGTGCGCTTCATCGGCGCGTCGGCCGGTTCCGTCCAGCTAAAGGCGGGCAGCGCGGCGCCATAGCTCACCTGGCTGTGACCGATGAAAAACGGTTTAGTGAGGGAGACGGCCGTTTCTGTCGCCACCGGTTCGGGTAAATCCACTTCGGGCTGGATCGCCTGCACTACCACCGCGCCGGGCAGCTTGGCGTATAAATCGCCAAAGTTCACGTAGCCGTCGGACAAATCAGACAGCCAGGTGACGGCTTTTTGCGCCGTCGCGGCATCGGCAAAGCGCACATGATACCGATTGGCGGTCAAGCGCTTCAACGTTGCCGGGACCATTGCCTGCTCACCGATGGCCAGGTTTGTGGGTTGGGTATCGCCATCGGCCAGGGCCAGCACGTCGCTGGACAGGGCGTAGTTGAGGAAGTTGGTGGCTTCGTCGCCGCGAATTTGGACGGTGTGGGAAACGGCCGTGGGCGCATCCACCTTGCGCAGCAAACGCACAATCTCCCGGGCGCGCTGCAAAGCGGCAAAATCGACCTTGGCCCGCGGCTGCTCCTTGCCGCCCAGGGCGGTGTAAACAAACGGCTGGCAGGCGTTCAGCGCGGCGGCAATCGCTTCGGCCAGCAAATCAACCTCGGCGTTGCCAAAGCCCAGCTGACTGATCCACACCGTGCCCAGGCGCAGGCCGGTGGGGTTGAGCGCGCCGACATCACCAGGAATGGTGTTGCGATTGAGCACAATGCCCGCCACGTCCAGAATACGCGCGGCTATGTCGCCGGAGAGGTGCACGCCGTTGTGCGACACGCTTTTGGTATCGACCAGCAGCAAATGGTTGTCTGAGCCGCCGCTGACGGTGCGCAGGCCGTGCTCGGCCAATTTTGCGGCCAGACGGCGCGCGTTGTCGACAATGCGCTGCTGTAAGGTGCGGAATTTTTCGGTGTTGGCCAGCTTCAGGGCAATGGCCAGGGCGGCCATCGTGTTCAGGTGCGGGCCACCCTGCTCGCCGGGGAAAACGGCCCGGTCAATTTTGCGGAACAGGTCGCGCCGGTGGGTGAGCAGCATCGCGCCGCGCGGGCCGCACAGGCTTTTGTGGGTGGTGGTCATCACCACGTCGGCAATGCCGATGGGGCTGGGATGCACGCCCGCGGCCACCAGGCCAGAAATGTGCGAGATGTCGGCCAGCAGGAACGCGCCGACTTTGTCGGCAATGGCGCGGAAGCGCTGCCAGTCGATGAGGCGCGGGTAGGCGGAGAAACCGGCCACGATGATTTGCGGCCGAGAGTCCAGGGCACGCCGTTCGATGTCGTCGTAGTCGAGCAGCTCCGTTTTCTCGTCCACAAAGTAGGTGACGCCGTTGTAATGCTTGCCGGAGCGGTTGATCTTGGTACCGTGGGACAGGTGACCGCCGTCGTTGAGGTTGAGGCCTAAAATGGTGTCACCCGGCTGGAGCAGGGCGGTGTAGACGGCGCTGTTGGCCGGTGCGCCGCTGAGCGGCTGCACGTTGACATTAAGTTGATTGGCAGTAATCCCGTTGGCGGCAAACAGTTCGGCAGCGCGGCGGCGGGTGAGGGCTTCCAGCATGTCGGCGTACTCGACGCCTTTGTAGTAGCGCGGGTCAGAGTAACGGCGGTAGTGGGCCAGCTCCAGGTCCATATCGAAGATTTCGGCTTCGTTTTGGAGGCGGCTTTCTTCGCGGGGGTAACCTTCGGCGTAAATGTTGGCGAAGTTGCTGCTCATCGCTTCGCGCACGGCTTCGGGCGAGGCGCTCTCAGAGGCGATGAGGATGATGGTGCTGTCCTGGCGCTCGTCTTCGCGTTGGAGCAGTTGGGAAAGGTCGGGGTCCAGTTCACTAAGGGAACCGTGAAAAATGAAGTCGTCTGACATGAAACACTCCTGTAAAGGGTCTGAAATGTGACGGTTGGGAATTGGGAAATTGTGAAGGGTCGTGGCGCGTGCCTGAATGGGAATGGTGAGACACGGCCGTACTGCTTTCTGCCCCCTGATTTTAGCAGGATTTACGGTGTCTGCTACCGATTTGCTTAAAGCAAACTGTCAAGCTCATCACGGTCAATACCAGCCTGCTTGAGAATCGATAGCTGTGTTCCGACGGGTAACTCTTTACTGTGCAAAGGCACCACAGCACGTTGTCGAGTGCCAGGGTGAATGTAAATGTGATGACTACCCTTCACCCGGTCAAGAATGAAACCTTTTTTCTCAAGAATCTTAATTATTTCACGAGGTGTTAGGCGAGGCAGTTTAGGCATTGGTGGGAATCGTCACGGTGTATTCGAGGGTTTCTTCTTCCGAAGGAATAGGTTCGCCGTGAGCAATCAGGCTTTCCAAATAAAGGTCAATTGCTTCACGAGCCATTTCAATCGCTTCTGGGATGTCTGCACCAAAAGTAATGCATCCAGGCAAACTAGGAACAGTGACTGTGTACCCTCCTTCAGGTTCTCTGCGCAATAGGACGCGGTAGCTTAAAATTTTTCCTGATTCCATCACTTTCTCCTCTTCGAACGATTTGTCTCAGTATACTGGCTGGTCATGCCAGATACAAGAGCCGATTGACTTACGGCACACGCAAATAGCGGCGGATGCGTTGGATGAAGGCATCACGGCCGTTTTCCAACTCGCGCCGCCTTAAGGCCGAATCTTCCTGCAAACTCTGGCTGATGCCCGCCTGGCGGCGCTCCAGGGCGGTGACAAACCGGTCCAAAATGGTGGGGTCCTGGGTCAGCACGGTGGCAAACGCTTCCTTGTCGATGGTGATGACATCGGTATCTTCGTCGGCGCGGACGGAGGCGGCGCGTGCCTCGCCGGTGAGCAGGCTCATCTCCCCAAAGAAGTCTCCAGTGGAAAGCTTGTTGGCGAAAACGGAACGGCCGTCCGCCGCCCGCACATACACAGAAACCGATCCCCTGGTGATGATGAACAGCGAATCACCCGCTTCCCCTTGTTTGACGAGGAATTCGCCGGTGGTGTAGGTGGCAACGGCCGTGCGGCTGGCCAGCTGCTGCAGCTGTGCTTCGCTCAACACGTCCAGCCAGTGCAGCGACTGCATCTGAGCAAACAGCTGTGTTTGCCGGGTATCCGCAGCCCGCTGGTGGGCATCTTCCGGCACCATGTGCAGCTTGAAGTTTCCGGTCGGATCCGGAATGTGAATGCCCGCCCGGTGCAGCGTGTACCAGACACGTGTGAGTACCTTATCGCGGACAATCACTTTGTCGCTGTAGTCGTCCAGCCAGTAGCTCAGCCCATAGGTGATGCAGCCGTCCTGCATGGAAACCACATGTGAGCGCAGCCGGGGATGCAGCGTCACATCATCCAGTCCTGTCACCGCCTCAACCAGCACGTCCTTGACCCGATGGGGCGAAAAGCTTTCGCTGAGGGTGAGGTAAACGGTTTGAATCTGGTTATTGGTGGGGCGCGAATAGTTGATGATTTTGCTCTTGGCCACCGTGCTGTTGGTGAGCATCACCCGGTGATCTTCGCGCGTCAGCAGGGTGAGCGTGCGCCAGTTTTGCCGCACTATGATGCCTTCGATGCCGTCAATCTCTACCCAGTCATCCACCGAAAATGGCCCTTCCACCTGCAAAGAAATGCCGGAAATCAGGTTGCCCAACGTATCTTGCAGCGCCAGACCGATAATCGCCGAGGCTACCGTGGAGGTAACCAGCAGGGTGGTCAGCTCCACGCCAAAAACCAGGCGAATCATCGCCAAAATGACGACGATCATGATAAACCATTCGGTAATGTCCAGCAGAAACGGAGGCAGCTTGACGCCGCGGCGGTTGCCCAGCAGCTCCAGCAGCAGCCACTTGATCGCCCGCAAAATGGTGTTGAGGCCCAGCAAAAACGCGGCGGCCAGCCAGACGGTTCGCTGCAGGTTGGTCAGCGTGGGCAGATCTGGGTTGTTCAGCCAGAAAATTAGCCCCTGGCTAACCAGCAGGGTGAGAAAAATAGCGCCAATCAGGTGAAAGGGGAATTTGGCTTTGATCAGTCGAGATAGTAAAACAACAATGGCGATGGTGGCCAGGGCGATCCAGACCACGTTTAGCATCCACGCAAAGGGCATACAGTACGCTCCTACAACTTTTTCCTACCGGTACATTGAACGGCCGTTCCCGGCCGATCAACTTCAGAGCGTTATTTTACAGCAGATGGCTATCACTGTGTCTTAATCTAATCCCCAGGCGAAGGGGCAAACGTGGGCATTTGCCGGTTGCGTCCGCCAAAGAGCCGCCATTCCAGTGCCGTGGCCAGCACGTAGAAGATGGCCACCATGCCAAAAATCGGCACAAAGCCAAACTCGCCAAAACGCACCTGCAGCCAGCCGCTCACCTGCGGCATGATAAACCAGCCAAACTGGAACGACAGCGAATTCAGGCTCATGGCCAGCGCCTGCACGTCGGTGGGCACGTGCTCCAGCACAAAGGTCTGGTAGACGGGGTTGCTCAGGTTCATCAGCGCCAGGCGGAAGATGTAGGCAATGCCCGCTACAAAAAACCAGAGGCTAGCCGCCGCCATGCCGCCCGGCACCACCCAGGCACCAATCCCCAGCAGCAGCAAAAAAGGCACTGAAAAAATTTGCGTCAGGATGACGGTGTTGATTTTGCCGTACTTGTCGGCCAGGGGTGGCCCAAGGAACTGGGCAATGGCCATCGCCAACCCGCCGATGGCAAACACCATCGAGATGGGCGGGTCCGGTTTTTCGTAAACGTTGCGGAAGTAGATGTTCATGAACGGCTGCATCAGCCCGGCGCCGAGGCCGATGATGAGCTGGGGCAGCAGGAACTGGCTCAGGCTCCAGCCGTAGCGGCGCAGCTGCACCCAGGGCAGCTCCACCCGCCGCTCGCGGTCCACCGGCGGCATGATGATGCGCGTCAGCGGCCCAATCGACAGGATGGTGACGATCATCATGCTGCCCAGGGCCAGCTGGTAGGCGAGGGTGTCAGTGGGCGCGGCATCGAACCAGCCGCCCAGCCAGGTGGGCAGCCAGCCGCCCAGCAGGTTGCCAAAGAAGCCGGAGACGGTCATCAGGCCAAAGTTGAAGCTGAACACCCACTGCCGCTCATTCTCCGAGGTGTTGGCCATGAGGAAGGGAGCCATGGCCACCTGCCGCATGCTCATGCTGACGCCCGCCACCATGTTGAAGAGGATGAGCAGGGCGCGGAAGGGAAACAGCACCAGACCAATCATGGCCAGGCTGCTGATGAGCGCGGTGTGGATCATGATCTTCTTTTGCGAGAAGCGCTCGGCCAGGTAAGCGGCGGGCAGGGCCATGAGGATGGAGGCGAAGGAGGAGGCAGTTTGCAGCGAGCCGATAAACGCCTCGTTGTAGGCATCGCCCAGGCTGAGGACGTAGAAGTTGAACAGGAAGCGAAAAACGCCAAAAGCCAGGCCGGTAAAGGCGCTGTAGATGAGGACGAGGCGGGCGTTGGGGCTAAATTGTTTGGTTTTTTCGATATAGGTGGCCAGGCCACCAGTAGTTGGTTCGGACATAAAGTACACTCAAATTAGTGGTTGGTTTGTTAGATGATTATCTAATCGTGAGTGTAACACAAAATAGACGGCCGTCACCTGATCTTTTGTTCAAGTAGGGATGACTTTTGTCTGGGCCGTACACACAAAAAGCCGACACGATTTTTCAACCGTGCCGGCATTTTGCGGTTCTCTAGACC
>CAUJGI010000230.1 GCA_963169155.1 Chloroflexota bacterium | reverse complement strand
GGGGGTAGGGGACGATGACGTTGTCATTTTCCTTAGTCTAATTTTTCTTTTTTCTTGGATAGTTATTGCTTTACTTTATGGTTCATATAAGTATCTGTTGACTGGAGGAATCATGCAGATAGTCGTCTATTTTGTGGCTCACGCCCTGCCACACTTGTCGCGGTTTCCAGAAGCAAGCCCTTTAGGTGTTCAGCCGGGCGTTCCAGTTCATCTAATTGGCTTGCTTATTTTGGGCGGACTCTTGGTGTCTGCCCGCAAACGAGTTGCGCCTGATTTTCAACCGTCTCTGTGGGTGGCTGTTTTACTGTTGACGGCCGTTGGCAGTTTCACCTTCTATATCGCCTGGAGCCAATTTCCAGAAAATGGAATGGTGCTCGGCTGGACAGAAACGCTTACTCAACCGGCACGGCAAGTACCAGCCAATGCCTGGAACTGGACGCGCCCTGCTGCCCAAACCCTCCTGTATTTGGCGGTTGCCGCCGTACCGCTGTCCGGCATGGCACAGTGGCTTACCGCTAGGAAAAAATGATCTTAATTGTTGACGATGAACCGAGCATTACATCTGCATTGAATTTTCACTTTGTGCAGGCCGGGTATGAAACGGCCGTTGCCCATTCCGGCCACGAGGCAATAGAAAAACTCAGCCTCAACCCCAGCCTGGCGGTGCTAGACATCATGCTGCCTGATATCGACGGCTACCAAATTTGCCAGCATATTCGTCAACAGCCCCACTACACGCCCATCCTCATGCTGACGGCCAAAGACACGCTAGAAGAAAAAGTGTTTGGGCTGGATTTAGGCGCAGATGCTTATCTGACTAAACCGTACAATCCACAGGAGCTGTTGGCTCAGGTTCGGGCGCTGCTGCGGCTCTTTAAGCAAAAGGAGCGGGCCAAAATGATCTGCGGCCCCATTGAGCTGCTCATAGAAGATGGCCTTGCCACTAGAAACGGGGAGGAACTGCCGCTCACGACCATTGAATTTGAAATTTTAGCGCTCCTTATGCGTCATCAGGGGCAAGTGTTTGGCCGCGAAACACTTTTGCGCAACGTATGGGGTTATGCGGGTACAGACGTCAACACACGTACCGTTGATACACACATTCAGCGGCTTCGTGTTAAACTGGAGGAGAATGCGAAAGAGCCTAAATTATTGCTTACCGTCAGAGGTTTTGGTTACCGTCTGGTATGTCCAGATAATGCCCAGGGCTAATTCTTATTAAACATGGAGAATTTTGGACACAGATAAACGCAGATTTTCACAGATAAAGAAGCAAATCTGCGTTTATCTGTGAAAATCTGTGTCCCGTTCCTATAATGATTGTTGATTTAAAGTTGGTGCTGTTTGGGGTCATTGTGACCTTGATTTTTGTCTTTTGGCTGGGATGGCGTGGCGCCAGTAGCCAACCCATTTTTGATTTCAGGCAATCCTCCATTTGGCAAACCTTCCCCTTTGGCCTCATCGTTTTGTCGCCAACCTCGACCGTGCAATTTGCCAACAGAGCAGCTTACCGTTTGTTACACGTATCTGAAGAATTGATAGAGAGCGAGGATTACGGCCGTCTCCTACAAAAAATCAAGCGCGACAGTCCCCTACAACATTTTCCCCTAAGCCTCGACAAAGATGCTGTTGTCGATATTTGGGTTGGCCCCATTGGCAATGCCCGGCTCATTTTCTTGCGTGATTTAACGGAGCAGCGGCAGCGCGATATTGAGCTGCAACTTTACTGGGGCAAAATTTCCCACGAACTGCGTACACCGCTCACCTCTATGCTTTCCCATTTAGAACTCTCTCGTTCCCCAAACATCTCGCCTGAGTTACAGGCTCACTCGCTGGAAATTGTGCACCAGCAAACGCAACGGCTTACCAAGCTGATTCAGAGCACCCTGGAGTTAGGACGGCTAAAAACAAGCCAGCCATTCGACAAAACAAAAGTAGACATCATCCTGATTGCGGAGGAGGCAATTTCGGCGCTTATTTTGCTGGCCGAAGCGCAAGGCATCAACCTGGACTTTTTTTGCGACACGCCCATCCCGCCCGTTTTGGGCCATGCCGATAAGCTAAAGCAGGTGTTTGTGAACCTGATCGACAATGCGATGAAATATTGCCAACCAGGCGATTCGGTGTCTGTGTCGCTGGCTGTTGATGGGGATGCGGTGTGCTGCGAGGTGCGCGATACTGGCAGCGGCGTGGCGGAGGAACATTTGTCAAAGCTAACCCAACAATTTTTCCGCGTGCGGCGGGATGTGCCGGGGAGTGGTTTAGGGCTGGCCATTGTCGATGAGATTGTACGCCAGCATAACGGCCGTTTAACCATCCATAGCAGCACCGAACCGCCAACGGGAACGGCCGTTACTTTCACCCTCCCTTCCCTGCCCGAACCCATGAGTGATCCCGCGTGAAAATAAACCCGCGCTCGCCGCTCGCGCTCGTCATTGGCCTGCTCCTCTTCTCTGCCATCTACTGGCTTTTGCCCATTTCCGGGCAAATCGCCTACATTCCGCCAGCCAACGATAATCAGGTGCAAAGCTGGCCCCAAATCAACATTGAAGAGGAGCAAGACGGATCGTTGATCTTTTGGGTCCAAGATGTAACCCCCTGGACACATGTGCGTCTAGAAATGGGAACGGCCGAATCCACCCTCGTTGATCACGGCGAGCAAAACGATGCCGGCGTGTGGCAGTGGCGCTGGCGCGTGCTTCGCCCCGATGAGGGTGCGGCCGTGGTGCTGTATCACAGCTGCGAGATGGGTTGCCAGACATGGGCAACAACGCAAACGGCCGTTCGCACCCCCAATCCACCCCGCGAACCGCAAATCCCCACCAAGCTGGGCGTCGTTTTTGCCAATCCAGACCGAGATTGGCACGGCCGTCAGGGCTGGACCGTTGAAGTGACCTATGCCCAATTGGCCGACGACTTTTACTGGGGCATCGACGATTTGGCGCGGCGGGTGCAGCTGGCAAAAGCGAATGGCCTGCGTACCCTGGTCCGCGTTGAGTACGATCAGGGTCAGAGCATTCCCCCGCCCGATGATTTTGCTGCGCTCGACAGCTACCTCACCTACCTGCGCCGGCTGGCGCGGGACGACCGCCTGGCCGAGGTTCACGGGTTCATTATCGGCAGCAACATCAACACCAATGGGGCCAATGCCCAAGCGCCAGACAATCCCGTTACACCTGCGTGGTATGCCCGGGTGTTTAATGGTTACGCCGCCGACCCGGACAATCACAACAACGCCATCGAAACCATTCGGAGCGAAAATAAACAGGTGCGCGTTTTGGTGGGTCCGATCAATCCGTGGAACACTGACCAGGATGGGAGCATCCCCTTCCAAATTGATCTGCCCTGGCTCAACTACATGAACACGATGGTGCATTTTATCAATGAAGGTGTGGTGGCAAAAACGGCTGTAGGCTTCAGCGACACCGCCCCAGACGGCTTTGCCATTCAAGCCTTTGGTCGCGTCAATGCGCTCGCTCCCGATCAACGCGCTCAAGAGCCATTGTTAGATATTTATTTGCCAGAATGGGGTGAAGGGCAGGCGGGGTTTCGCGTTTATGAAGAGTGGCTGGCTATCATCAACAGCTATCCGTACACGATGGGCAAACCGGCCTACATCAATGCCGCCAATACCTCTGATTCCCGCACGGGTGAGCAGCCCGCCGAAAATTATCCTGTGGGTTGGCTGACAAACGCCGTACAGGCCATCAACGCCGAGCCGCAAATTGCGGCCCTCTGCTGGTTCATCGACAGCTTCCCCCATGACGACCAGTGGCAGTTATTTAGCCTGAGCCAACCGCGTGGCCTGCTGCTAGACGCTGCCGCAGAGTTTGACTTGTTGTTAGGAGTTGAATAGCTTCAGGAAATATCTGCGGCTGTTCGACAAATAGCGTGCTTGACAAAGGCTTTTATCAAAGATTTCGCAGATTGAAAGGATTAAAAATCTGAGCGCAATCTGCGCCAATCTGCGAAATCTTTGATTAAGAATCATGAAAGCGCATTAATTGATTTACTTCTTTTTCTGGCGTCCCAAATACCACAGCAAAAACAAAACGGCCGCTGCCAGCAGCGCATATCCCGCCCACTTCCGTTCTTGCTGCGCCGGGGCGTTTTCCTGTTCGGTGCGGGCAATCCAGTCGAACGTTTCTAGCAGGCCGGTTTGCAACGGCCGTGTCGTCCACCCCAGTTCCGTCCGAGCCTTGTCGGAGCGGGCCATGTAGCTGGCCCCCAGGCTGCCTACCGCTTCTTCGCTGAACAGGCTGGGCAGGGGCAGCACCGAGCTGACCGCGCCTGCGACCGGAGCAAATTTGCGCAACGGCCGTCCCGCCAATCGCAGCGACGGCGGCTTGCGCCCAATCAGGTGCGCCCAAAAGTCCACCATCTCGTTCAAGGGGATGGCTGGCCCGGCCAGAATGTAGCTCTCGCCCACCTTGCCTTTGTCGGCCGCCAGCAGGTGCCCGGCGGCAATGTCGTCCACGTGGGCGTAGGTCACCGTCAGGTCAGAGCCGGGCAGGGCGGGCAGGCCGCGGTAGAACATGCGCATGAGCTGGGCAATGAAGCTGGTGTCGCCCGGGCCATAGACGCCGCCGGGCATCACAATCACAATCGGCGCGCCTTTTTCGATGAGCGGCAGGGCCACTTTGTAATGGGCCAGCCACTTGGTGCGATCGTACTCGGTGAGGAAGGGGCCTTCTTTGTAATACGCTTCATCCACCAGCTGCCCCTGCGTGTCGCCAAAGACGGCGATGGTGCTGGTGTAGACAATTTTGGGGATGCCCAACTCGTGGGCCAGCCGCAGCACACGGCGCGTGCCGCCGACGTTGATCGCTTCAGCGTTCATCCAGTCGGGTGCGCCGAGTTTGTACCAGGCGGCAATGTGGAACACCACGTCGCAGCCGGTCATCGCCGGACGCAGTGACGCGCTGTCGGTAATGTCGCCCATAAAAACGGTGGCACCCAGCTGGCGCAGCAGGTTGGCGCTTTCTGCGGAACGCGCCAGGGCGTGGACTTCATCCCCCCGCGCGACAAGCTTTTGCACAACGTGCTGACCAATAAACCCAGAACCACCGGTGACAAATGCTTTCATAAATATTTCCTCTCAGATGTCGGAGTCGATACCGTTCATTATACCCGAGCGGGACAAAAATGGCAGCGTCCTTTCCTTGCATCCCGCCACCACACTGCTATAATTTGCACCTTAGCTCGGGCGCGTAGCTCAGTTGGTTAGAGCGTTCGGTTCACATCCGAGAGGTCACAGGTTCGAGTCCTGTCGCGCCCACACATCAGTTAATAAGCCTAAAAGAGAGACCCGTTTGGGTCTTTTTTTTGTCCTTTGCGGGTGAAGGTGCTTTATGCAGATTGACAAGTTCATGAAGCAGCAGGTAATTTCCATTGGGGACACAGCCACGGCGCGGGAAGCGGCCGTTTTGTTTGCCACCCATCACATCGGGACCCTGCCGGTGGTGAATGCGCAGCACAGGCTGATCGGCATTTTGTACATGCGTGACCTGCTGCGGCTGGTCATGCCCGGCTTTATCGAGCTAATGACCGATTTCGACTTTGTGGTCGGTGACTTTGGCGATTATGAAGAGCGCGAGCCATCGCCTGAAGCAGAAGCCCGGCCGGTGCGTGAGTTGATGGAAACGGCCGTGT
>CAUJGI010000229.1 GCA_963169155.1 Chloroflexota bacterium | reverse complement strand
TGCCCGGCGCGGCCTCGTTGGGATGGCCCGGTTCCAGGCTGAAATTTGCGCCACGATTTTGCAGCTGCACACCGGTGTGGCCAGCCGTAATGCCGCTGCCAAAGCCCATGTACAAACTTTGAATCCAGCTCACCATGTTGCCCTGACCGTCGGCAACGGTGAGGTAGACCGTGTCGCCGTGCGTTTGCGGAGAGCCAGGAGTGGGCTGCAAAGCCCTGTCTGGTTGGATGAGGCCAAACCGGCTTTGCGTGTAACTGTCGCTCAGCAGTGCCGCAATGGGCACGTTCACCTGCCGCGGATCGGCGATGGTGGCATGGGCATCGGCAAAGGCCAGCTTCATCGCTTCAATGAGGGCGTGGTAATAATCGGCCGTGCCATAGCCCAGGCCGGGCAAATCAAACTGCCGGGCGATGTTAAGCGCCAGCAGGGCGGTCAGGCCCTGCCCGTTGGGCGGAATTTCGTGAAAGACAAAGCCATCCCGGTAAGCTACGCTGATGGGTTCCACCCACTCCGCCTGGTATGCCGTCAGGTCATCTTGCGTCAACACCCCGCCATCGGCCTGCACCGCCGCGGCAATCTGGCGGCCGATGTCGCCCAGGTAAAACGCATCATAGCCGTTGTTGGCGATGGTTTGCAGGGTGCGGGCAAATTCGGGGTTGCGGAACAGTTCGGCGGTGTGGGGGGAACGGCCGTGGGGCACCCACACCCGTCTGGAATCCGGCAGACGGCTCATTTTTTCCGTAGAAAGTTCCCAAGACCGGGCGATGCGTTGGCTCACCGGGAACCCATCGCGAGCGTAGGCAATCGGCTGGCGCAGCAGGGTATCCAGCCCCAGGCTGCCAAACCTTTCCAGCGCCAGCTGCCAGCCGCGCAGGCTGCCAGGCACCGTCACCGCCAGGCCACCAATCGCAGGAAAGCTGTTGTGCCCCTGGCTGCGTACCAGATCGGCCGTCAGCGCCATTGGCGCGGGACCGCTGGCATTGAGACCATACAATTTGCTTTCGTCGGCCTGCCAGATGAGGGCAAAGGCGTCGCCGCCAATGCCCGTGGAGCATGGTTCCACCACACACAGCGTGGCTACGGTGGCAATGGCAGCGTCCACCGCGTTGCCGCCTGCCTTGAGCACGTCCAGTCCAGCCTGGGCGGCGAGGGGCTGGCTGGTGGCCACCATGCCGCTGCGGCCAATAACGTTGGAACGGCGGCTGGGGAAGGTGAAATTTTCAAAATTCATACGGTTTCCTTAAATTTTTGTACCAGATGCAGCGGCGCTGATATCGCTTGACACCGAACAGGTGTTCGTGTATACTCCGGTACAGAACAAATGAGCGATTGTCATAATCTATTTGTTTATCACGATCACACCCGTTAGTTTACCAGATACCCAGGTATTGCGGCAGACAGCACAGGAGTTGGGCAAAATGGCCAAAAAATTGTTATCCGAGCGGCAAAAGAATATTCTGGCATACATTGAAGAGTACGTTGCCGAATATGGACGCCCGCCGACCATTCGCGAAATAGGCAGCGCGGTTAAAATAAGTTCTACTTCGGTGGTGAACTATAATTTAACCAAGCTCAAAGAAAGAGGCCTTCTGGAACGGGATGCTGAAGTTTCGCGCGGGTTGCGCCTGACGGAGCGGGTGGCTGCGGCCACCGACCAGGTGAAGCACTCTTTGGGCAAAGCGGTGGCCAAGGCGAATACGGCCGTTGGCAGCGTCTTCCGTGTGCCGTTGATTGGTAACATTGTGGCTGGTTCGCCGATTGAAGTGGGTAACGACGGTGATTTTTCCGTGTACGACGATGAGGATGTCATCGAAATTGGCAGCTCTATGATTTCTGGGCGGCACGACAATTTATATGCCCTGCGCGTGAGTGGAGACTCCATGATCGACGCGATGGTCAACGATGGCGACATTGTGATCATGCGCAACGAAAACGAAGCGCGTAATGGGGACATGGTTGCCGCCTGGCTGCGCGATGGCACGACGACGTTAAAGTATTTTTACCGCGAAAACGGCAAGATTCGGCTCCAGCCTGCCAATCCTACCATGCAACCGATTTACGTGGATCCCGAGGAAGTACAGGTGCAGGGCAAGGTGATGATGGTGCTGCGCCAGACTGCGTAGCCGCTCATTTTGGATAGTTGTGGACGGCCGTTAACGCCGTCCTTTTTTTTACCAATTTTAGTAGAACAAATGTGCGCTTTTGCGCACTCCTCTGGACATGGACAATGAGTGAAAAAGAAACGTGGCAAAAAATGGGCAAGGAAGAACGGCTGCGTCACCAGCTTGAAGTTCAATCCCGGCAGATCGAACGCGTTTTTTCCACCCACCAGGTTGCGGCGCGGGTGGCTGGCGGGCAGGTGGAAACGCAGTCCATCCGCTTTGATTTGCAGTCCCACCTGGAATCGGGCATTCATCGTCTGCGCGGCTTGAAGCAAGACCTCTTGTCGGTGCTGGGCGTGACCGACGTTTCACTGGCCAAGGATGACAAAGGGCAGTGGCGGTTGGACATCACGCGGCCGCACGAACCACCTGTGGCGCTGCTGGATTTGCTGCTCCTGCTTCCAGAACTGCCGGAGAGTACGGCCGTTCTCGGTATCGACGAAGAAGGCGCACCCCTGCTGCTGCCGTTTGCCGATCCCAACATGACGCACGTTTTGGTGGTGGGTACGAGGGATGCTGGTAAAACGTCCCTGCTGCGCACCATCGCCGTTTCCCTGGCAATGACCAACCGGCAGTCCAAGCTCCAGCTGCTGGTGATTGATCCTGACCGGCCTGGCAAGCAGAACCGTCAGCTGGCCCCGCTTATGTTTTTGCCCCATTTGCTCAGCCAGGTTATTCCCGAGCCGGAAGAGGGGTGTAATGCCCTGCAAATTCTGGTGGATGAGATGCACCATCGTCTGAAGTATGAAACTGTTCGCCCCACCATTGTGGCTCTCATTGATAACGTAGAAGCACTGGTTGCCTATGCGGCTGATGATGTTCTGGCGTCGTTGGCGGCGCTGCTGCAGCGTGGGGCTGAGGCAGGACTTCACCTGGTGTTGGGGACCAGCCAGCCCACCGCCGAATGGTTGAGCAGCATCATGCGGGCGAATTTGCCACTGCGGCTGGTCGGGCAGGTGCAGGATGAGGGGGATTCTTTGGCGGCAACGGCCGTTCCGTCCGCAGAAGCTGAGTTGCTGCTTGGGCAGGGCGACTTTTTGGCGGTCATTGACGATACCCAGGTTCATTTTCAGGCAGCATTTATTGGCAACTATGATTTGCACCTGACCCTGGAAACGATCCATCGCAATCGTCCTCGCCCGCTGCTGGCCCAACCTTTGCAGCTGAACGCTGTCGGTGAGGTTGTGCCTGAGCAAGATCCGATGGCATGGCAGCGCCAGGAAGCGCCACCTTGGGAGGTTGCTAGCGCTCCGGTTGACAACGAACCGATGGATGAGGACGAGTTAGCGGCTGATTTTGCGGAAGACGATGAAGAGGAGGTCAATTTAGAATGAACGTAGGCATGTTATGGTTGGATGACGATCGCAGCCGAAGTTTGGAAGAAAAGGTAAGCCGGGCGGTGGAGTATTATGAGGAGAAATACGGCCGTTTTCCCGACACCTGCCATGTTAACTCGACGATGATAAAAGATGAAACAAAAGTGGGGAAGGTGAGCGTTCAGCCGATTGCCAATATTTTGCCACACCACTTTTGGTTGGGGCTGAACACCAACTAGAGATTATTCCTGAGCGACCATTAAAATAGAGCGGCTGCCGCCCTCGATAAGCGTCATACGTGCCTGGTAGGTACGGCCGTCTGCTCCCTGAATATCCGCCGTGGTGCGCACAGAGTCGCTTGACTCTTGCGTCATAAACACCACGGCTTCTTCATTTTTAATCAGCTTTTGAATGGGATGCCCCACAACTTTGGCATCCGGCAGTTCAAAAACGTCGCGGGCGGCTTTGTTAACCAAAAGCAGCTTATCCTCGTGATCAATCACCAATACAGGATCATCAATCTGATCGACCACTACGGAAAGCGTGACCCGCTGCCGCTCAATGTCGGTGTAGATGTTGGCGTTGTTGATGGCAATCGTCGCGTAGCCGCCAAGAGCCGACAGGGCGCGGGTGTCGTTGCTGTCAAAGGACGTTTCCTTGAGCCGGTTCGTGACACCCAGCACACCGATGGGCTTGTTTTGCAGGATGAGCGGCACGTAGATAAGCGATTTCACCAGCAGAGCGGTGTGGGTGCGCTTCCACTGCGAATCATTGCCGATGGCAATGGCCCGCTTGGTTTGCAGCACCTTTCCGGCCAGGCTGTCGTTCACCCGTTTGCGCATGGATTGAGCTTTTGAGTCGAGGTTTTTGGAGGCGCGGGTGTACAGTTCGCCCTGTTCTTCATCGAGCAGCATCAGCGACCCTTCTTCAGCGCCAACGACGTAAACGGCCGCTTCCACCACGCGGTGCAGCACTTCTTCCAAATCCAGCGACGAGGCTACCGATTTGCCGACGCCGTACAGCACGTTCAGTTCTTGGGCGCGGCGCTGCAGCTGGGAGTTGCTTTCCATGAGCTGCTGCACAAGCTGGTCACGTTCGCGCTGCAGGCGGCTTTCACGCAGGGCACGGTCGACCGACTCGCTGATTTCATCGGCGTCAAAGGGCTTAATGACGTAATCGCGAATACCCAGGCGGAAGGCGGCAACGGCCGTTTCCTCAGAACCGTGGGCCGTAGCTAATATGGCAGGGATTTCAATACCACGTTCCCGAAGCTTTTCCAATACTTCTAGCCCGGTCAGCCGTGGCATTTGCTGATCCACAATCATCAAATCTGGCTCTTTGGCAATCGCCATTTCCAGACCCATGAGCCCGTTAGAAGCTTGCAATACTTCGAAGCCTTTTGGTTGCAGAATATACTCGCACAAAAAGTCGCGAATTTCCTGTGAGTCATCGATGATGAGTACGCGTTCGTACATAGTCTTCTTTCCTTGGCTGGGAAGATTCAATTTTACTATATTACTACTCGCTCAATAAGCTTGCAACCACAGAAATGTGACCGTTTAATAACAAGATAGAAAAACTTGTCACCCTGTTTTGCATGGGATAGCATGGCGTCGTGACAGAAAAACAGACCAACCAACGCACTTTCAATACGTTTTTGGGCGCCGCAGCACTCATTATATGTATAAGTTTCTTATTTTCGGCGTGCCAGGATAGTCAAGAAGTACCACCCATTATTGTGACCGAAGTGTTCAATGTGGCCGGTGAAGAGCTTATTATTACCCGCGTCTTGGAGCCAACCCCGACTGCAACCCATGTGCCGACACCGGTGAAAGAAGCAAATGTGCCAGTGGTGCTGGATATTAGCCTGGTGCGGAATGGCGTGCCCGACATTGATCCGCAAAAGACCAATGAGGATGATGGTATTGATCTGATCGAAAACTTGTTTGTGGGACTGACCCGCTTTAACCACGTGACGAATCAGGTGGAACCGGCCTTGGCGCGTGAATGGGAGGTGGGGCGCAACGGCCGTACCTGGACATTCCACCTGCGTGACGATGTCTTTTGGGTGCGGCCTAGCCTGCGCATGCAGGATGGGTTTGTTATATCCGAGGCAGTTCGGCCCGTGGTTGCCAGCGATGTGGTTTTTGCTATTCAGCGTGCCTGCACGCGGGAAACAGACACGCCAGATGCCTTTATCCTATTTTTGATCGAAGGGTGCGAGCAGGTGCACCAGCTGGACAGCGCCACCCCGGCCGATCTGGCAAATATTGGCGTCCAGGCGCTTAACGATACCACGCTACAAATCGATTTAAACCGGCCGGCGGCTTACTTCTTAACAACTACCAGCCTGTGGTTTATGCGGCCGTTGCCACCCGAACTACTGGAAGATGAAGAAATTGGCGATGAGTGGCAGGCCGCTTTCCAAAATGGCACACCCCTTCTCACCAGCGGCCCGTTTATGCCGCTAGATGGCAGCCTTACCCGGCTGCAACGCAACACCTTGTGGCCGATTCCTTTTCAGGGCAACGTCCAGATTGTTCAGATCAACTACCTGGAACGAGATGACATTGCCTTTAGCTTGTGGGAAGAGAAGTTGTTGGATGTCATTGATGCCACTGCCATTGATTTGTCTAGTGCGTCGGTTTCCACGCTGCAGCAGGTCCAATTGGTGAGTGAGCAAACTATGTTTTATCTGGACTTCAATTTTCAAAGCGGCGTTTTCCGCGAACCGCCCCTGCGTCGTGCCTTTAGCGCCGCGATTGACCGGGACGTGCTGGTGGAGGAAGTCTATGGCGGGGATGCTGTGTCCATGCGCCATCTGATTCCGCCGGGTGTGGTGGGTGCATTGCCGGTGGATGAAATTGGCAAAGGGTATAATCCTGACTTTGCTCGTTTGCAGATGGCGGAGGGTGGCTTCAACAGCTGTCGGCTTATGCCGGAAATTCGCTTCATGGTTTCCTCGTCTGACCTTTCGCTTTTGCAGGCCGAGTTGATCCGGCAAATGTGGGTGGAGGAGTTGAACTGCGCGGAAACACAAATCATCATTGAACAGGTGCCGTTTGGTACCCTGCTGGCCAATACTCGCCCTGATGCGGGCGCCGCTCGCGCTGATGTTTGGGAGCTGGCCTGGGCATCGTATTACCCCGATGCCAACAACTGGGCAGGTGATTTGATTCATTGCGAGGAAAGTGAAAACCGCGAAAATCGGCCGTGCAGCGAGGTGGATACGCTAATCCGGCAGGCGGCGCAAACAATTGATCCAACCGAGCGGCAGGCAATCTACCGACAGGTGGAAACGCTGCTGTTTGGCGATGATGGCCTTGCGCCGATTGCCCCGCTTTATCTGCGCGCGGATATGTTGTTGGTGCAAAATTGGGTTACCTTTCAACCGGCCATTTTTGGTGGCGAGCAGTACGACACCTACACAATCGAAGTGGATCGCAAAGAACTGGAGCGGAGCCGGGGATGACAAATTCAGCGTGGGTTCAGTTTGGCCAGTGGGCTCAAGCATTGGGCGCACATTTGCAGCCGGAGCAGATTGCCCAATTCCAGCAATATGAGGCGCTGCTGCTGGCGTGGAACGAGCGGATGAATTTAACGGCCGTTCGCCAACCCGCCGATATTCGCGTCCGTCACTTCCTGGATGCGTTGAGCTGTGGCCCAGTGATGGGGGAGCTAAACGGTCGATCCCTCATTGACGTGGGCACCGGGGCCGGGTTTCCGGGTCTGCCGCTCAAAATTCTGTTCCCTCAGCTGCGGCTGACGCTGGTGGAAAGCGTGGCCAAAAAAGGGCAGTTCCTGCAGGCGGTGGTAGCTGAATTGGGCTTAACTGATGTGGCCATCCTGGCGGAGCGTGCCGAGGTGTTGGGCCAGCAGCCGCAGCATCGCCAGCAGTACGATTGGGCCGTAGCCCGCGCCGTGGCCGAGCTGCGTGTGTTGGCGGAGTATTTGCTGCCGTTGTGCCGCGTGGGCGGGCAGATGCTGGCACAAAAAGGGGAAGGGGTTCACGAAGAAATGGATTCTGCCCGGAGCGCTATTGCTCAACTAGGCGGCGCTGCGCCACAACTGGCCAGCGTTACGCTGCCTGGCCGGGAGCAGCCGCACTATTTTGTGATAATTGCCAAAGTGGGGGAAACGCCGGATGTTTATCCGCGTAGGGTGGGGGTGCCGGGGAAACGGCCGTTATAGCTACTCGTAGCGCATCTGGTTGAGGGGAACCTGGATTTTGTAAAGGTGTTCCGGCTCATCCTTGCCCCGAATTTCTACTTCGCCCATCGATTCGAACTGACTGGCTTGCAGCAGTGGGCTGGAGTCTACGCCAATATTTTTGTAAACACTTTCGGAGATCACAATTTGCCCGTCCGCGGCGATGTCTACCAGGCGATGGGCGGTATTGACTGCGTCACCCACCATGCGGAAAGTCATGCGGGTTTCAGCGCCTACGTTGCCCACAATCACGTTGCCCTGGTCGATGCCGATGCCCATGCCGAAGCTGGAGGTGAGCCCTTCAAACAGCTCCAGGCGTAGGGCGTTAAACCGTTGGTGCATGGCAACGGCCGTTTCCACCGCCCGACTCGAAGCATCAGCTTGATCAAACGGGGCATTAAACGCCACCAAAATTTCGTCACCGGTCAGTTCAAAAATGGTCCCCTCAAACTGATACACCACTTCCGTCATCTGGGTGAAGAAACGATTCAGACGGGCAATCACGTCGTTGGGTTCCACCAGGCGGATAAAGCGGGTCGAACTGCGCAAATCGGCAAACATCACCACTGCATGACGCCGCTCGCGCCGGGCCATCAGGCCGGGTTCATGCGAGAGCACGTAATCCACCAGGCTAGGTCCCATGTAACGCGAGAACGTTTCTTTGATTTCCTGCTTTTTGCGAATTTCTTCTGCCAGACGAAACTCTTCGATGCGCTTCATCTCGGTGATGTCTTGCAAAACGGCCGCATACCCCACACCTTGAATCGGCGAGACGCTGGTAAACAAGGTGCTGCCGTTCTCCAGGCTGATTTCCTGGGCGCTCGCCTGGTTGCTGCCGTTGCTGTAAACCGCCAGCAAAACGCTCAGCGGCTTGACGTCTCCCAGAAACCGCCCGGTGACTTTTTCGGCTTTCAAATTAAACAGCCGCTCGGCCGCCTGGTTAAACAGCGAAATATTCCACGACTCGTCGGTGGTGACGATGGCGTCGGTGGCCTGGCCCAGAATCGCCTCCAGTTTGCGTCGCTCCTCGCTGATTTCGGTAAACAGGTGGGCGTTGGCGATGGCGGTAGAGACAGTGCTGCCCAGGGCAATGAGCAGTTCGCGCTGTTCTTCCGTAAAGTAGCCCACATCGGGGTGGTTCAAAATGAGAATGCCTACGATGCGGTCGGAGCCAATCAGCGGCACGCCGATGGCCGAGCCGGTTTCGCCTTCGTCATCGGGCAGGGTGACCCAGCGGGTGTCCTGGCGAATGTCGTGGATGATTTCGCTGCGCTTGTTGGCCACCAGCCAGCCGCCCAGGCCGCGGGTCATGACTTCTTGCGTCACACGATCGCTAATTTCCAGCGGTGAACCGGCCCGGATGATGAATTTGTGGTACACCTGCCCCTGCTCATTGAGCAGCATGATGTTGCCCTTGGTGGCCCCAACGGCCGCTTGCGTCTGGGCAATGATGGCCGACATCATCGATTCCAAATCCAGCTGGGTGCTGACGGCGCGGCTGATGTTGTAGAGCAGCTGCAAGCGGTGCCGCTCTTCTTCCAGGTTGGTGCGGGCGCGTTTGAGTTGGATGAGGGTGCGCACACGCACCAGCAGCTCTTCGCGAATGTGGGGACGGGAGAGAAACTCATCGGCCCCGGCTTTTTTGCCTTCGATGCGGGATTCCACTTTGCTCAGGGCGGTGATCATGATGATGGGGATGAGGTGGGTGGTGAGATCTTCCTTCAAGATCTTGCACACCTCAAAACCGTTGATATCGGGCATCATCACGTCAAGGAGGATCAGGTCAGGATCGTGTTCGCGGGCCATCGCGATGCCGTCTTGCCCGCCACTGGCTTCCAGGATGTGGTGTCCATCCAGCCGAAGCTGGGAGGACAGCAACAGCCGGTTTTCACGCATGTCGTCAATGATGAGCACAACGGATGATTCTTTGTTGGTATGGTTCACGATACTATTCACTCAAACAAGTGGCATTCTGGGTATAGTGGGGAATGCCGAGTTTTCTTAAGTTACATTACATTGATACGGCCGTTTTCAACTGCCATACGGGTGGCTTGCTGCAAGAACAGGTCGGTAAACATGCCTGGGTCCGTTGCTGTCAGGATGGTCTGCGTTGCCTGGCTGACATAGCTGAGTAAGGCAGCAC
>CAUJGI010000228.1 GCA_963169155.1 Chloroflexota bacterium | reverse complement strand
CCACCCAGGCACCCACCTCGGCAAACCGCTCCGGCGTGTACCCGGCAAACAGCCGCATGATGTCCAAAATCCAGCGCTCCTTGAAGGCGCGTTCATCACGCAATATGCCTACGCGAAACGCCAGCACGCGCAGCATATTGTGGCGCAAAAAGCGGCGGAACTTCTCCCCCTCGCCGTGCGCCACCAAATAATCACGCATGCCTTCCCAGGCCACCCCCGCCGAGAGCGTGCCCTCCAAATCAAAAGCGACAATTTCCGGCTCAGCCACAAGCTACCCCCACTATTTCATGATCGGTCACAACATCCTTCATCATTGTTGATCTCCTGCAATAATAATCCACAGATTAAAAAGATTTCGCAGATAAGATAAGCGGTGCAACCGGCGAAATCTGCTGATTTTCATTCATGGTGCGCCCATGGCAAACCCCTTCGCAATCGTTCGCCGCAGAGACGCGGGGGCGCAGAGAAAAAAATCTGTGTCATCTGTGCAATCTACGGATTTTCTCTCGTCACGCTGCGCCTGGGCCTGAAGTCTCGAAAAACAGTGTAGCCCAAACGGCACCATCGGCAAAAAAACGATTGGTTATACCTATTATCAGCATCTACTTTTTAATTTGTGACATTTATCACAAATAAACCAGAAAGAACGCAATCGGCAGGAAATTTATCCTTGTTACCATGTAGACGAACGCTGAAAGCAAATCAGATTGGTTGATTGAACAAACACGATGCACGAATTAGCCATTACAGAGCAAATCCTAAACCTTGCCCTGCGCCATGCCCAGGAAGCCAACGCGCGCCAGGTCACTAATTTACACCTGCAAATTGGCGCTCTTTCAACCATCATTGACGATTCTGTCCAGTTTTATTGGGACATTATCAGCCAGGGCAGCCTGTGCCAGGGCGCCACATTGCACTTTAACCGCATCCCGGCGACCCTGCACTGCCACAGCTGCGGCCAGGATTACACCCTGGTCCACGAGCTAACAGCCTGCCCCACCTGCAATGGAATCCAGGTCCAAATATTGTCTGGCCAGGAATTCCAACTGACATCCATAGACATCGAAACTTAACTTTGCTGACCACAGAAAACGATGAGAAGGCAAAACTGCCAAAATTAACCTCGCCATTCTCGGTGCACTCTGTGGCCTAAAATTATCAAAAGGAGATTGCATGTTAGCGAATCCCAAGCAAATTGAGCCGCCAACAGACGACAAGCGTTGGCGTATTGTGCAGGCAACCATGCGCCGTAACGGATTCCGGCGCAGCGCCCTCATTGAGACGCTGCACACGGTACAGGAATCCTTTGGTTTTTTGGATGAAGAGGCGCTGCACTACGTGGCGACTTCACTGCATGTGCCGTTAAGCCAGGTGTATGGCGTTTCGACGTTTTATCACCTGTTTAGTCTAAAACCGGCGGGCAAACACAGCTGTGTGGTTTGCACGGGCACGGCCTGCTACATCAAAGGTGGTCCCAGACTGCTGGAAAAAATCGAGCAAACCTACGACATCAAGCCGGGCGAGACGACGGAAGATGAGCAGCTTTCGCTGATGACGGCGCGCTGCGTGGGTGCCTGCGGTCTGGCGCCCGTCGCCGTGTTTGATGGCGAAGTGCTGGGCAACCAGGACCCAGAAAAGACGTTGGCGACCCTGCGGAGGTGGTCAGACGATGCATGAGCGATTTGAACAAATTACCCAGAAAGAGCAAGCAGACGCCGCCAAAGTAGACCATACCATCCAGGTGTGTGTAGCGGCCAGCTGTTTGTCGTCGCAAAGCGACAAGGTGTTGACCGCGGTACAGGCCGAGATTGAATCGGGCCAGCATAAAGGCTGTCAGGCCAAGGGCGTGGGCTGCATGGGGCTTTGCTCGCGCGGTCCATTGGTAAATGTGGCCCACAAAGACGAGAAGCTGGGCGAAACGATGTATCAATACGTGACCCCAGAGGATGCCCCGGCGCTGGTGCAAGCCGCCAGCCAGGGCAAGCAACTGAAGGAACGCATTTGCCCCACCGACGTGCCGTTTTTCCAGCGGCAAACCAAGATCGTGCTGGAAAACAGCGGCCGTATCGACCCAGAGCGCATCGAAGAGTACATTGCAACCGGGGGGTATGGGGCTTTGTTAACGGCCGTTACCGAAATGACCCCCAACGACGTCATCGACGAAGTGCTGCGCAGCGGCCTGCGCGGGCGCGGCGGTGGTGGTTACCCCACTGGCCTCAAGTGGATCACCGTAGCCAAAGCTGAGGCCAAGCTGCGCAAATACGTCATCTGCAACGCCGATGAGGGCGACCCCGGCGCGTTCATGGACCGCTCTGTGCTGGAAAGCGATCCGCACCGGGTGCTGGAAGGGATGACCCTGGCGGGGTACGCCATTGGCGCACGACGCGGCTACATCTACGTGCGCGGTGAATATCCGCTGGCCGTGGCCCGCCTGAAGAAAGCGATCACCCAGGCGCGCCGCCTGGGTGTGCTGGGCGATGGCATCTGCGGCACCACCTTCAACTTCCAGATCGACATTCGCCTGGGCGCAGGCGCTTTTGTGTGCGGGGAAGAGACCGCGCTCATTGCCTCGGTGGAAGGCAAGCGGGGCCAGCCCCGGCCGCGCCCGCCCTACCCGGCCGAGTTTGGTCTGTGGG
>CAUJGI010000227.1 GCA_963169155.1 Chloroflexota bacterium | reverse complement strand
CTCGCTCGTTTTCAGGCAGCATGTGGTTTACTCCATTGTTGTGCAGGCTGTACGCCTAACGAATCCAGGTGGCGGCGAATGGTGGGCATGGAAAGCTTGCCACCGCTGCTCAGCAGTGTGCCGTTGACCAACACTACGGGGAGCTGACTGTCGGGCGGCAGGGGCGGGCAGTTCGGGTCGAACAGGTCATAGTAGGTGATGGTGACGGCCGTACCGTACCGCGCCCGCAATTTGCCACCCATCCACCCGGCCAGATCGCGCCACGTTTCTTTCATGCCCTCGGCACAGGCCACCGGCGCACCGATGATTTGCACAAATGCTGGTTCGTTCATCCGCAGCCGCACCCGCCGGAGCCACAGCCACAGGCCGGTCCACTCATCATCTGCAGCGGCAGGCTGCTGGTATCCCCGCCCGTCACCTGGCCGATGAAGATACCGACGGTTAACACCTGCTGCGTCTCTGCCGCATGACAAACCGGGCATTCCGGCTGCAAGCCCGCGTCCTTTTCCTTAAACGAAGCCCGCACCGTAAAGGCATGGCCACATTCCTTACAGCGAAAATCGTATATTGGCATTAGAAAAACTCCTGTTAACGAACTTCTGCTCCGTGCAGTAGGCGAATTTTTTCAACAATCCACATACGAACCAGTGATGAGGCAGGAATGTCGTAACTGCGGGCAATCGTCTCAATTTGTTCTTTGAGCGATGGAGCCACACGTATTGTCATCACTGTTTTCACTTCGCCGGGGGTTGGTTGATAGCCACCGTTGACAATCTCTAACTCATCCAGGTAATCGGTAAGATCGTGTGTGTCCCAAAATTCTGCTTCTTCTTGTACCGAAGAAAAGGTCGGAATTTTTGGCTTACTCATTTTTCACTTCCTTGCGTGATCGGTAAAAAGCACGCTCCTTTTTCGACATATCCCGTGCTGTGATAACGTAGTACAAACCAATAGTTTCTTGAGCATTCAAGACAGTCGTGATGAGCCGCTTTTTTGCGAGTCCTAAAATCATCAATCTGCCTTGTTTAGCCTGGAGGAAAATGGCCTGAGGATCACTCAAAGAGAGCTCTACCTCCTCCAGAACGACATTGTGCCAGGCAATGTGATCGATGTTCCAATCGTCCCACATCAGTTGGGTGATAGTGATTTCAATTTCGTCCATTGGTTACCATGACAAGCGTATTGCAATGTAATACGCTTGTCAATATTGAAATTAGGATTATCATGCCATTACGGGTTCGCGGTACATCTGCTCGCCAAGTTCGGCCAGCATGCCCAGACCTTGCACCTCCTGCGGCAGCAGGGGGATGGTGAGGACGGGTACGTCGAACCGTTCCTGGATTTCGGCCAGGTAGCGGGCCTGCATGGCGCGGCGGGAGTGGGTAAAGGGTGTGTCCGCCTGCTCTGCGGGGATGACAAAGTTGGCCACGGCCAGCCCGGTGGGAATGCCCAGCGTGGCCAGCTCCTGGCTGGCGCGGTAAGCCTCGATGATGGGGGTGGATTCTGGGTACATGACAAAGGCGAAGGTACTGCGTTCCGGGCGGCGCATCATATCGATCACGTCGGCGAAGCGCTGTTTGGCCACATCGTCGGCGACGGCCGTATCCACCGAAGCAAACACCTTTACATCCAGCTGCTTACTCCAGTCCAGCGGCAGCTCCAACATGCGCAGCGTGTGGCCGGTGGGCGCGGTGTCGAAGACCACGCTTTGCCACGGCCCGTCGGAAGCAAATTCGATGAAACGATCGAAGGCAGCGATCTCTTCGGTGCAGGGCGAGTCCAGCTCTTCGGCCATCACCTTGATGGCCGCTTCAGGACGGCCGCGTTGCCGTGCATCATCCAAAATGCGCTTTTTATAAACGTCGGCGACCGCTTTGGGGTCGATCTTCACCGCCCACAGGTTGGGCAGCCCGGCCAGCGGGGCGGGTTCATCCCCCACTGGCTCCCCAAGTACGTTGCCCAGGTGGGCGGCGGGGTCGGTGGTGAGCAGCAGGGTTTTGTGCCCCTGGTTGGCCAGCCAGACGGCCGTTGCGCAGGAAGCCACCGTTTTGCCCACACCGCCCTTGCCCGCGAAGAAGATGGTGCGGCGACGGCCGTTGGGCAGAATGCGTGGCAAAAATTCAGAAGGATGCGAAAGTTGAAAATCTGCGGGAGTGGTCTGGTCGGGGCTGGTTTGGCTGAACACGGCCGTTTCTTCCCCGTTTAACAAGGCAGCAACGGTACGCAGCCGGTCAATCCCCTTAATTTCGCCATCCATGAGGAACATGCGCCGGGCGGCGTAGGGCAGCTCGCGCTCAATTTGGGTCAGGTAGCCCGCCTGCATCTCGGCACGGGCGGCAAACAGGCTGTTGGCGGTGGCTTCGGGCGGGATAATCCCGTTGACGATCAGATCGTGGGTGTGGATGGCGAGCTTGCTCAATTCGCCAATGGCGCGGCGCGTTTCGTGGATGGCGATGGCTTCCGGGTGCAGCACAAAGGTGAAGCGGGTCTGTGCCGGATCACGCAAAATGGCCAGAGCGCGTTCATATTTAAACTTGGCGCTCTGAATCGCCGCTGCCGGACCGATGCAGGTTTGGCCGCTGCCCTGTTCGGCAGCGCTAATGGTGCTGGCCCATTCGGCGGGCAGCTCCAGCA
>CAUJGI010000226.1 GCA_963169155.1 Chloroflexota bacterium | reverse complement strand
ATCGCGGCATCGAAGGTGCGTTGGGCGCATCCGGCAGCCTGGTGACAGGCTACGAACCGGTGCTGCTCCCCCGCGCCAACGCCGATGGCAGCACCACCCTTGCCCCGCACAACCTGGTCTCCACCTGGTTCTGGGTCTACGGCGAGCCGGAACGGCCCGTGCGCGAGCAAGATTTGCAGGCGGCCTGGTTTGATGGCGACGATTATGCGGACGAGGTGATGGAACTGTTTGATGGGGATGGGAACGGCCGTCTCGCCACCCCAGAACTCATCCTCAACAGCGACGCCAAAGTCAACCTCATCGCCGAGCGACTGGCCGATTTGGGGCTGGCCAACCCGCGCATCAGCGGCGAAATCCAGCCGTACAGCATCAACCACAACGTCGGCGGGGCCGATTGGGCCGTGCGCGACTGCGCCACCTGCCACGGTGAAGAATCCCGCATCAGCCAGCCGCTGGTGCTGGCCAGTTACCTGCCCGGCGGTATCCAGCCCACCTTCGTCAATGACGGCGGCAGCAGCTTCAACGGCACGCTCAACGTCACCGATGATGGCGCATTGGAATATACGCTGGTCACCAGCGCGGCGGGTCTCTACATTCTGGGTCACGACGCGGTAAACGTGATTGACTGGATCGGCATCATCCTTTTCCTGGGGGTGTTTGCCGGGGTGATTGTGCACGGTGGGCTGCGTTACGCCGCCCTGCGCCGCCAACCGCCCAGCCATCCGCAGCTGCGCGAGCTGTATATGTACTCCGTTTACGAACGGCTGTGGCACTGGCTGCAAACTGTGGCCATCCTGCTGCTTATCGTCACCGGGCTGATCATTCACAAGCCAGACAAATTTGGCGCGTTTAGCTTTGCCTACATGGTGCAGATGCACAACATCCTGGCGGCCATCCTGGTGATCAACGCTTTCCTGTCGCTGTTTTACCACCTGGTGAGCGGCGAGATTAAACAATACCTGCCGCGCCCGCGTGGCTTCTTCGACCAGGCGATTGAGCAGAGCCTGTACTACGTGCGCGGCATCTTCCGCAACGAGCCGCACCCGTTTGAGAAGGTGCCAGAACGTAAGCTCAACCCGCTGCAGCAGGTGACTTATTTTGGCATTCTCAATGTGCTGCTGCCGCTGCAAATCCTCACCGGCATTTTGATGTGGGGCGCGCAGCGCTGGCCAGAGATTGCCGCGCGATTGGGCGGGCTGCTGTTCCTGGCCCCGTTCCACACGCTGATTGCCTGGCTGTTTGCCACCTTTATTGTGATGCATGTTTACCTGACCACCACCGGCCACACGCCGCTGGCGGGCATTAAGTCGATGATGCTGGGCTGGGATGAGGTAGAAGTCCACGATCCTGCCGCAGCCCATGATTAAACCGACCCCCACCCTGACCCTGCCCCTGAGAGGGGGAGGGAACTGGCTGAGGTGAGGGTTAAACGTTGAGGAGATCACAACTATGACAACCTTAAGTTCACCAAAAACGGAAACGCGCAAAGGGCTAGGCGTATTTAGCCAGCGCGCGGCCAGGGATTATGTCAATCCGTACCTGGCCGGAATTTTGCTGGGGGTGGTGCTGTTTGGCGCTTTTTTCCTGACCGGCAACGGTCTGGGCGCTTCTGGCGGCCTGAACCGAATTCTGGTGGTAGTGGAAGATGCCATTGCCCCGGCGCATGTGGACCGCACTGCTTACCTGATCACGATGGCCGGTGGTGAGAAGAACCCGCTGGATAACTGGGTGGTGTTCATGTCCATTGGCACGGTGGTGGGTGGTTTTGTGGCGGGGTGGCGGAACGGCCGTATCAAGCTAGAAACCAACAAAGGGCCGCAAATCTCCACGCGCACCCGCTGGGTCACTGCCTTTGTGGGTGGCACGCTGATGGGCTACGGGGCACGTTTTGCCCGGGGGTGCACCTCTGGGCAGGCGCTGTCTGGCGGCGCGGTGCTTTCGGTGGGCAGCTGGGCGTTTATGTTTGCCGTCTTTGGTGGCGGCTATGCCCTGGCTTACTTCGTCCGCAAACTGTGGAATTGATGAATGGGACACAGATGGGCGCAAGTTGCGAACGCAGATAAACACAGATTTTCTTTTTATTCTCTGTGCCCTCTGTGGCTAATTTCTTGAGGTGAATAATGGCTACTTTTCCTTTACCACTTACACAACTCCTCGGACATTGGGGAGCGTACGTTGTCTACCTGATCATCGGTTTTGCCTTTGGCTACGTGCTGGAGATTGCCGGGTTTGGCAATTCCAAAAAGCTGGCGGCGCAGTTCTACTTCAAAGAGCTGACCGTACTTAAGGTGATGTTTAGCGCCATCGTCGTGGCCATGGTCCTGATTTTCCTGGCTTCGGCCGTAGGGCTGCTTGATTACAATCTGATTTATGTCAACACGACCTACCTGTGGCCGGGCATTGTGGGCGGGCTGATCATGGGCGTTGGTTTTATTGTTGGCGGTTTTTGCCCCGGCACCTCGATGGTGGCCGCGGCCACGCTGAAGCTGGACGGCATCTTTTTTGTCCTGGGTGTCTTCTTTGGCATCTTCCTCTTTGGCGAGACGGTGGGCGGCTTTGATCAGTTCTGGAATTCCTCGTACATGGGGCGCTACACCTTGATGGATTGGCTGGGCTTACCCACCGGCGTGGTGGTTTTGCTGGTGGTGCTGATGGCCCTGTTCATGTTCTGGGGATCGGAAAAGCTGGAGCAGATTTTTGGCGGTAAAGATGCCAAGGCTGAACCAAAATGGCGCGTTGGTGCGGGTGGTGCGCTGGCGCTAACGGCCGTTGCCGTCATCATCATTGGCCAACCGACGACGATGGATCGCTGGAACCGGATTGCTGACGAGAAGACGGTGGCCCTGGATGAACGTGCCGTGCAGGTGCATCCCGCCGAGATGCTGGAGCACATGCACGATCCCAAGCTGAAGGTGATTATGCTGGACGTGCGCAGCGAGGCAGATTACAACCAGTTCCACATTTTGGATGCGCAGCGCGTGTCGCTGGAGGAAATCCCGGAACTTGTCCCGGCGCTGCACCTGGAACCGGCCAATGCCCTCTTTTTTGTGATGAGCAACGATGAAACGGCCGCTACCGAAGCGTGGAAAATTTTGCAGGCGGAAAGTGTGCCCAACGTCTACATTTTGGAAGGCGGCATCAACAACTGGCTGGCCCTCTTTGCCAACGATGAATTCCTGGCGGCCAACCCGCGCGTGCCCAATGCCGATGACCAGCTGGCCTACACATTTGCGTCGGCCCTCGGTGCCCGGCAGTTCCCCGCCGAGCCAGATCCGCACAAATACGAATTCATCTACGAACCCAAGGTGATTTTGCAGCTCAAACGCGCGCCAACGAGCGGCGGCTGCGGTTGATCAAACGTTTCGTGTGATCCTCCTTTGGCAAACGGATGCTTCCCAGCGGAAGCATCCGTTTTGCTTTGGCAGAAGCCTACTGGCTGGATATATCGTTACGATAAAACAGGAAGCATTGTAGCCCGGCATGTGATTGCCTTATAATGAGCCACCGCCGCCCTTTAGGGGTCGTACCCATACCCATCCTGCTGCCTGGGAAGGGATGCATCAAGAAAAATAGTGCGTGGAGGATAAAACAATATGTCATTGCCAGCTGAAATCGATGTTGTTGTGGTGGGAGCGGGGCCAGCGGGC
>CAUJGI010000225.1 GCA_963169155.1 Chloroflexota bacterium | reverse complement strand
TGCTCGCGGCGCAGCTCCGCCAATAGCCAGGGCAGCAGGCGCTGGCTTTGCTCCAGCACCCAGACGCTTACCTGGGGCAGGCTGTTGGCTTTTTCGGCCAGGGATACGGCCGTTGGCTGCGGGTCAGGATACGGCCGAAATGCCGCGCCGCACTGCCCAATTTGCGGGGCAAATTCACTGTTGTTGAAGTAGATAACCTCGTGGCCGCGCCGGACCAGCTCGGTAACCAGGGCCAGCGTTGGATTGACGTGGCCGTGGCCGGGAACATTCAAAAATAGTAGTTTCATTTGGGCCTCAAAAATCAATTTACGCGCTGCGGCGCGCGGTGAGCAGGGCGATTATAAACGCAGGAATGGCCATGCCGGGCAGGGCGGGCAGCGCGGCCTTCAGGTGAAAGCCGTAGTCATCATAACCCGCCATGCCTTCGGTGCCGGGCAGCACCACAAACGATGGTTTTAAGGTGACAAACAGGAGCCAATCCAAAATAACCAGGTCAAACAGCCAAAAGTAAGCAAATAAGCCGTAGCTGTTCAGGAAGGCCATCTTGAAGGGCAGGCTGCCGCCGTTGTCGCGCTTGAGCGCCAGGTTGGAGCGCACCACAACGCCGATCAGCAAGAAAAAGAAGGGAATGGCGGCCAGCCAGGTTTGCCGTTTGGCTTTCTCGCTTTTGGGACCAAATCGCTCTTTGATGTCGGGCGGATAATCATGGACCCAAATTTCCGGGTTCAGGCGCAGGCTCAGGCCAATGACGGTGGCCAGACTCACATTCAGAAAGGTGCCGTCTTTCAGCAAACGGGGCAGCAGTTTGGTATTGTTCATAAGAAATCTCCCAAGATTTAGATATGTCTAAATTATTAATTAAGTTTTGCAAAATGTCAAGCCGGAACTGCCGTTTATGAACAGGTTGTAAACGTCTTTTTGGGCTTGCTAGATTTTTGCCCGCTGCTGCGCTACATTTTGGGGAACTGTGCGTATACTGCCGTATACGTTTGCACGTAAAAAGTGCAAAAAGGGGGAGCGGGCCGTGGTAATTGGGAACGGCCGTTGCCCCATTAACCCATCGAGCAGAGTTTTTCTGCATCTCCTAAAGGAGTTTTTAAATGAAACCATTGCCAATTATGTACCGTTTTGGCCTGGCGCTTTCCGCCGTGCTGCTGCTGGCTGCCTGCGGTGCGGAAGAGCCGACGCCAACGGCCGTTTCCATCACCCTGGAAGAAACGGCCGAACCAGAACCCACCGACGTGCCTGAAGAAGAACCCACCGAAGTGCCCACGGACGTGCCGCCGACGAACACGCCGGAACCCACGGCAACTGCGGAACCAACCGCGACGCCGGAACCGGCCTACACCGCTGAGTTTGAGTCTACGGCGTGTGAGTTTGCCGTGCCGCCCGGCCGCGACGTGGAATGTGGCTTTTTAACCGTGCCGGAGAACCGGAATGACGTGGCAAACGGCCGTACCGTCCGGCTGCACGTGGCCGTCTTTGCCAGCGACAGCGCCAATCCCGCGCCCGATCCCATCATCTACCTGGAAGGTGGTCCTGGTGGCGATGCCCTGGAAACCGTACCGCTGGTGTTTGAGATGCGTTTTGCCCCGTTCCTCGCCGACCATACCTTCATCATGTTTGATCAGCGCGGCACGGGCTATTCCGAACCATCGCTGGCCTGTCCCGAGATGGTTGACCTTACCCTGGACACGCTGGATGATGACCTGACCCTGGAAGAAGGGCAGGCGCTGACCCTGGAAGCGTTGACGGAATGCCGTGATCGGCTGCTGGCCGACGACGTGGACCTGACCGCTTACAACAGTGCCGAAAGCGCCGCCGATGTGGCCGATTTGCGCGTGGCGCTGGGTTACGACGAATGGAACCTGTATGGCATTTCCTATGGCACGCGCCTGGCGCAAACCATCGTGCGTGACTATCCGGAAGGCATTCGCTCCGTCATTTTGGACTCTTCCTACCCGCTGGCCGCCAATTTGCAGACGGAAACGGCCGTCAATGCCGATCGCGCTTTGTCGGTCTTTTTTGCCGGTTGTGCCGCCGATGAAGCCTGTGCCGCCGCGTATCCTGATCTGGCACAGGTATTTGCCGACCTGGTTGATGACCTGAATGCCGAACCGGTCTCGGTAGAGGTGTTTAACCTGGCCGATGGGCAGCAGTACGATGCATTGGTTGATGGCGACACGCTGGTCGGTTTGCTGTTCCAGGCGCTGTACAGCGTGGAGCTGACGCCCATCATGCCGAAGCTGATTTATGACGTGCGTGACGGCCGTACCAATGACCTGGTCACGATTCTCTCCAGCTTGTTGGTTCAGCAAGAGTTTGCCAGCCAGGGGATGCAGCTTTCCGTGCAGTGTAACGAGGAAATTAGCTTTAGCACGCCTGGCGAATTTACGCCTGCGCCCAATTTCCCCTACCTGAATCCGCTCTTTGAGGCCAGCGCCGTGACCGGGCAGTTTGGCTTTGCCGTGTGTGACCTGTGGCAAGCGGGTCAGGCCGATGCTATCGAAAATGAGCCGGTTTCCAGCGATATCCCCACCCTCATTCTGGCCGGTGAGTATGATCCCATCACCCCGCCTAGCTGGGGTGAAAGCGTGGGCGAACAGTTCAGCAACAGCTACTACTTTGAGTTTCCCGGCGTGGGCCATGGTGCCAGCGTCTCGGGCGACTGCCCGCTGGGCATCACCCTGGAGTTTGTAGCCGATCCCACAGCGGCACCCGATGCAGCTTGCATCGCCGACATGGGCGCTCCCGTTTTTGTCACCCCAGGCGCAGCCCTGACGGAAGCAGACATCGAGCTGGAGCCTTTTACCAATGAAGTATTTGGTATTTCTGGCTTACGCCCGGTTGGCTGGGAAGAGCTGCAGCCCGGCACCTTTGGCCGTGGCGCTTCGGCGCTGGACCAGACGGTAATTATTCAGCAGGCAACACCGCCCGGATTTGGTGCCGACACGCTGCTGGAGATTCTGGTGGGCCAGCTGGGTCTGGATGAAACGCCGGAGCAAAGTGGCACCTACGAGGATGCAAACGGCCGTACCTGGAGCCTGTTTGCTTCCGAGTTCCAGAGCTTCCCCATCAACATGGCCTTCTACGAAGATGATGCTGGCCTTCTCCTGGTTATCCTCATTAGCGAGGCTGACCAGACGGAAGCGCTGTTTAACGCCGTGTTTACCCCGGCGCTGGATGCCATAACCCGCGACTAAACAAAAAAGCCCTGGCAGCTTTGCGAAAAGCTCGCGGCCAGGGCTTTCAACGATGTTGTTACGAATCTATCCGTAAGGGCGCCTCACCACAAGGCGCCCTTACGCATTAACTACCTAACACCGGCAGGGTGGGGAAGGCGGCGCTGTTGCTCACGTAGGTGGCGCTCATCCAGCCCACGGTGCCGTTGGCCAGCCGCATCTTAATCCAGGTGCTGCTGCCATTCCGGCCGATGAGCGTGACGTTGCTGCCTGCGGCAACGGCCGTAATCACCGGATAACTTACCCCAGGTCCACTGCGTAAGTTGACATAATACGCATTGTAAACCGTGCCCGAACCGCTGGGAGGGGTTGGCGTAGTCGGTGCATCTGGCGCGACCGGCATGTTGGCGATGGTTACGTTTGTTTGCAGGTAATACGGTTTACCACTGACCCACGCCTTCGTGCCGCTCGACATGGTAATTTGCACCCAGTTGGCGTCGGCGCTGCGATAGCCGGTCAGGTTAACCGTCTGGTTGCGCACCAGCGTGGTGAGGATGGTGTACTGAATGCCAGGGCCGGTGCGCACGTTCAGGTAAGCGCTTACCACCGTGCCAATCCCTGCGCTGGGCGCGGGGGATGGCGTGGGGGCAGGGGGTGGCGTAGTCGTGGAGACGGGTGCCCAGCTTACCTGGACCTGTGCTCCACCAACAGCCTCATAATATTCCACTTGCAGCGGCACAGAACCGCCCGCTAAATCGATATCGCCGGTAAACGTTTGCGGCTGATGATCGCTCCAGCCGTTAATGACCAGCTGGCCATTCACCCACACCCGCACGCCGTCGTCGGACGTGGCCGTGAAGCGGTAGCGGCCCGCGGCAAAGTTCATCATGCGGGTCCAGCGCGCCGAGAAGTTGTCGACGTTAATGCCCGTCGCGGGCGACCCGGCACCCCAATTGAAGTTGATCTGGCTGTCGGTGCGGGTGAGCACAGGCGAACCAGTTAAGGTTTTGTTGTTAAAGAATTGGGCGGTCCAATCGCCGCTGCCGGTGAGCTTGGTCCAGTTCAGTTTGGCCACCGCGCCGCCTACGCTTTCAAAGTATTCCAGCTGAATGGGTACGCTGCCGCTGGGTAGATCCACTTCGACCGTGTAGGTGGTGTTGCCGTTGACCCACTGGTTGATTACCAGCTGGTTGTTGACCCAGAGCCGCGCGCCATCGTCCACCTGCAAGACAAAGCGATACCGCCCGGCGTCGAAGGTCTGGCTGCGCGTCCAACGCGCGGAGAATTGGTCGGCAGGCACTGTGGCGGCGGGGGAGCCAACGCCCCAATCGAAGTTGATGCTGGCATCATCACGTACCACCACCGGGCTGCCACTGAGGCTGGCATTGTTGAAGTATTCACCCTTCCAGTTGGCAATCGGCACAGGCGCTGTACCGCCGACGGGTACCCAGGAGAGCTTGGCGATTGCCTTGCCGCCCGCTTCGTAATACTCCACCTTCACGCTGTGGTCGCCTGCATTGAGATAGACGTCGGCAGACAGGGAATGTACCTGGCTGTCGGTCCACGAGTCGATGATCAGCACGTTGTCGACGTAGACACGCATGCCGTCATCCATCGTTGCGGTGAAGCGGTAGGCGCTCGACGAAGGGAAGTTGATGCTGCGGGTCCAGCGCGCCGAGAAGTTATCTTTGTCGATGATGGGATCGGGAACACCATCGCCCCAATCGTAATTCAGTTCATTTTCGTTGCGCTGGAGAACGGCCGTTCCCGTTAACGTTTTGTTGTTCCAATAAGTGGCCTGCCAACTGCTGTCTGCTGCGAGTAAGGGATTGGCTGGCACGAAGGCCAATAATCCACTCAGCAAAGCTGCGGCGGCCAGAAAAATCAGAAGCCATTGATGCTTTTTCATGATCCACCTCTTTACCGGATCGATTTATCATCCGGTTGTTTATGTTTCCTGGAAAGATGTCGCGTTTAAGCCGACATTTGTAACAGGCAGTTTGTTAAAACCATGGGTTGGGGATGGAGCTGTTCTCTGCTTCGACGCAAGGGGACCGATTTCCTCAGCCCAATGTCCATTTACCGGTTCGGGCAAATGTACATAAAGTATGCCACATTTTGCCGCTATTTGCTTGACGTGATTCCCACGAAACGGCCGTATATTTCTACGCTGTGGGCCACTCTGCTGCTTGTGGCCCATCCCAAATTTCGGATAGTTGGCCCAATTCACCTATAATCCGGCCCATGAGTACAAAACCGCCGCCGCTGCCGCCGCAAGGCCGCTGGCGTAAAACCTTTATTCAGCGCCGCGTGAGCGCAAATGTTGACTACCTGCGACCCCATCGCCTCAACTGGGCCGCCATCGTTAAACCACTGGATGAAAGCCTCTCCAGCCAGGCGGAAGACATGCCCTGGCGCACTGTGCGCAGCCTGCGTTATTTCTGGCTCGACGGGCTTTTTGCGGCCATCAGTGAAAACTTTTACCTGGGTTTTGTGACGCTGTATGTACTGGCATATGGCGCAACCAATGGACAGGTGGGCACGATGACGGCCGTTGCCAATCTCCTCGGCGCGCTGGCCCTCTTCCCTGGTGCGCGCCTGGTAGAACGTGCCGGACAGCGTAAATCGGTCGTGGTGTGGAGCGGGGGTGGCGTGGCTCGTTTGCTGCTCCTGCTGCTGGCGATGATGCCTTTTGCCATTACCCAGCCAGCCCTGGCCATCGCCGCCATCATCATCCTCAACGGTCTGCGCGCCTTCATGGGCAACCTGGCCAATCCGGGCTGGACCTCCATGGTTGCCGACCTGGTGCCAGGGGCAATTCGCGGTCGCTATTTTGGCAGCCGCAACATGGCGATGGGCGTGGCGGCGCTGGTGGTTGCGCCCCTGGCCGGGCGTATCATCAATGTGGGCAACGGCTGGAGCGGTTATGAGCAGTTTGGCTACCAGGCGATCTTTTTCCTGGCCTTCTTGTTTGGCATGATTAGCACGTTTAGCTTCCAGCGCATTGAGGAGCCGCCCGCCACAGCCCAACAAAAAGCCGAACACCACCGGGGCGATTTGCGCCGGGCCATTCGCCAGACGCCGGGTTATGTGGGGCTGGTGGTCAGCGCCTTTGTCTGGAACATGGCGCTGCAAGTGGCGGCACCTTTTTTTAACGTGTACCTGGTGAATGCGTTTGATTCGACGGCCACTACCATTGGGCTGCTGGCCAGCGTCAGCAGCCTGACGGCCCTGGTAGGTCAGCGGGTTTTTGGTCGACTGCTGGACGTGCGCGGCGCATTTTGGGTTGCCGTGGTGACTGGGTTTCTCATTCCCGGTCTGCCGCTGGCCTGGGTGTTTATCACCGCCGATTGGCACGTGGGCATCATCAACACGTTTGGCGGCTTTTTGTGGGCGGGTTACAACCTGGCCAACTTTAACCTGCTGCTGACCCTGACGCCCGACGAGCAGCGTCCGCGGGCGGTGGCGTTGTACCAGACGGCCGTATTCACCAGCGCCGTCATTGGCCCCATTCTCGGCGGCTTCATTGCCGACAACGTCAGCTACCAGCTCATCTTTGGCCTTAGCGCCGCTGGGCGCCTGCTGGGGATGGCGCTTTTTACCATTTTTACCGTGCAGCTGGTGAAGAAAAAAGCGGCAGCTTCCGCCCTGTAGCGGCCAATCTTCTTCCCCGCACGAGGGCACACACCGCCCTCGTGCGGGATGACAAATGAATGGTTACATTGGCAGTTCCGGGCGCGGTTAGGCCCGGCCCAGCACGGCCGCCAGCAGCGCCATGCGGATGTACATGCCGTTTTTCACCTGGCGGAAGTAGGCGGCACGCGGATCCACATCGACGGTATCGTGGATTTCCCCAACGCGGGGCAGGGGATGCATCACAATCATTTTCTTTTTGGCTTTGGCCATGATTTCCGGCGTGATTTCGTAGTAGTTTTTCACTTCTTCGTACTGGGCCAGGTCGGTGAAGCGCTCTTTTTGCACGCGAGTCACGTACAGCACGTCGGCGTTTTCGATGACGTCGGCCACGTCGTGGGTTTCGCGGACGTTGAGGCCAGAATCGATTACCTCGTTCATCACCTTTAGCGGCAGGCGCAGGATTTCTGGGGCGACAAAACGCAGGCTGACGTTGTATTGCAGCAGCAGCTTGGTGAGGGAATGCACGGTACGGCCGTAGCGCAAATCACCCACCATGGCAATCTTCAGGCCGTCCATCGTGCCCAACTCCTCACGAATGGTGAACAAATCCAACAGCGCCTGGGTGGGATGCTCGCCCGGGCCATCGCCCGCGTTGATCACGGGCACGCTGGCCGCTTCGGCCGCTTCCCGCGCGGAGCCAATTTCCGGATGACGCAGCACAATTACGTCGGCGTACTGTTCCAGCACCCGAATCGTGTCGGCCAGCGTTTCCCCCTTGCTGATGGAGCTAAATTTGACGCCCTGGGTAATCGGAATCACGCTCCCGCCCAGCCGTTCCATCGCGGCGATGAAGCTGGAGCTGGTGCGGGTGCTCGGCTCGTAAAACAGACAGGCCAGCACTTTGCCCTTGAGCAAATCCACCCCGCCGACGCGTTCCACCATCTCGCGCATCTCGCGGGCGCGGCCAAAGATGTAGGACAGCCTGTCCCGGTCGAACTGGGAGACGGACAGAATATCGTGCCCCGTCAGCCCGTTGCTGTTGAGCGTGGGGATGTTCATTGTGTCAAAATCAAATAATGGTTCTAAAGTTTTCAGTTGCATGGTTTGTTTCTCCTCAATACTTTTTGCCGCGGATTTTCACGATTTTCGCGGATTAAATTAAAAAATCCGCGTAATCCGTGGCTAAATTTACGGTAATAGTTTGCCTGAGCCTGGTCGGGCCAGGATACGGCCGTCCTCAAACACCACTTCCCCGCGCAGCATTACTTTTTGCACTTTGGCCAGCACTTCGGTGCCGTGGAAGGGCGTCCAGCCGCATTTGCTGTGTACCATCTTGTTGCTGAGGGTGGTGGGGGTGAGCTGAACGGTGACGGCCGTATCCGCCTGCTCCGGCAAATTAAAAATGCGGCGTGGGTTAGTGTGCATTAGTTCGATGAGGCGCGCCAGGCTGAGGCGGTTTTGTTGAACGGCCGTCAGCATCAGCGGTAAGGACGTCTCCAGCCCAATCACCCCCGGCGGCGGTGTGGCCGACTGCTTTTCGGCCAGAGTGTGCGGCGCATGGTCCGTGGCGATGCAGTCGATCGTGTCGTTGATGTGCTCCCACAGCGCCGCCACATCCGACG
>CAUJGI010000224.1 GCA_963169155.1 Chloroflexota bacterium | reverse complement strand
TTGGACGACACCGTCTACGTCAGCCGGTTGGCGGTGGATGCTCCGGCTTACCTGACCGACCATCGTGTATTTGACCTGCCGCTGTTCCCCGGCACTGGCTACCTGGAAGTGGCCCTGGCAGCGGCCCGCCTGGCGCTGCATTCGGACCAGGTGGTGCTGGCCAATGTGCAAATTCAGGAAGCGATGATTTTGCCGGAAGCGGGTGAACGGTTGGTGCAAACGGCCGTCTCCCCCCCACAAAATGGCCAATCCACCGTGCGCATCTTCAGCCAGGGCGAAAATGGCAAGTGGCAGCAGCATAGTACGGCCGTTGCCCACCTCAAATCAGCCCCGCTTGCCGAACCTGAACCATTGGCCGCCATCCAAACCCGCTGCGCCGAGCGGATTGAAGGCGTAGATTACTACCGCTTGCTCCGTGACATCGGTCTGGGCTACGGCCCGGCGTTTCGCGGCATCCGCGCCATTCAGCGGCGCGATGGTGAAGCCCTGGCCGAAGTGACCCTACCGGACGACGTTTCCAGCAAGGGATACCTCATCCACCCGGCGCTGCTCGACGCCTGTTTCCAGGTGATTGGGGCCGCGCTGCCCGGTCTGAACGAGGGTGCGTCGGCCAACGTGTACGTGCCGGTGGGTGTCTCCCACTTCAAGCTGGTGCGTCCTGGCGTCACCGACCTGCGCTGCCACGCCGTGGTGGAATCGGGTTCGGGTACCGCCGAAACACTCAGCGGTCAGGTGCGGCTGCTGGACCCGGCAGGCCAGTTGGTGGCGCTGCTGGACGGCATTCAGCTGCGGCGCGTCAGCCGGATGGCGTTGCAGCAGGTGGCCAAACGGCCGTTTGCCGACCTCATCTACCGCGTAACCTGGCAGCCCACCGAATTGCCCCAGGCCGCCGCCAGCCTGGCTGGCCACTGGCTCATTTTGTCCGATGGCCCCGTCGGACAGCCGCTGGCAGAGCAGGTGCAGCAGCGCGGCGGCACCACTACGGCAGCTACGCCGGACGGTTTTGATGTGCTGAACCCGTCAGCTTACGAGCGTTTGTTGGACGAAGCGACGGAGCAGGGCAAACGGCCGCTGCAAGGCGTCATTCACCTCTGGGGGCTGCTGCCTCACGACGAGGCGACCACGGCGCAGCAGTGGGGCTATGGCAGCGCGCTGCTGCTGGCGCAAGCTTTGCTGCGTCGGAGCGATGTGCCGCGTTTGTGGCTGGCCACCCAGGGCGCTCAGGCCGTTTTGGCCGACGGCCACGAATTGGTCCAGCCCAACCAAAGCGCGCTGTGGGGCTTTGCCCGCACTCTGGCTGTCGAGGAGCCTGCCTTGCGGTCGGTCATTGTCGATTTGGACCCGGCGCAGGGTACTACAGCAGGGGCCGCAGCCATTCTGGCCGAGCTTTCCGCCGGGGATGGTGAAGACCAGGTGGCATGGCGCGGCGACGGCCGTTTGGTCGCCCGTCTCCACAAATACCAGCCCGATGCCGGACAGCTGCCCATTCCCGTTGACGAGCCGTTTGAGCTGTTTACACCGCAGCAGGGCATTTTGGACAACATCACGGTGCGGCCGCGAGCCATTGCCGCGCCGGGTGCCGGTGAAGTGGCGCTGAAAATTGTCGCCAGCGGCTTGAACTTCCGCGACGTGCTGAATGCGCTGGGCATGTATCCCGGTCCGGCCGGTTTGCTGGGCAATGAGTGTGTGGGGGTGGTAACGGCCGTTGGCCAAAACGTCCACCACGTGCAGGTTGGCGACACGGTGATGGCCCTGGGCGACGGCACCTTTGCCTCGCACCTGGTCACCCGCGCCGAATTTGTCGCCCCCATCCCGGCCACCCTCACCCCGGCGGAAGCGGCCACCGTGCCCATCACTTTCCTCACAGCGTTTTACGGACTGCACCACCTGGCCCGCATCCAGCCGGGCGACCGCATTTTGATTCACGCGGCGGCGGGCGGCGTGGGCATGGCGGCTGTGCAGCTGGCCCAGCAGGCCGGGGCCGAGATTTTTGGCACGGCCGGCAGTCCAGAAAAACGGGCTTTGCTCAAGTCGATGGGCGTGCCGCACGTGATGCATTCGCGCACCCTGGACTTTGCCGACGAGATTATGGCACTCACAAACGGTGAGGGCGTGGATATTGTGCTCAATGCCCTGGCCGACGAGTTTATCGACAAGAGTTTTGCCGTGCTGGCGGACAACGGCCGTTTCCTGGAAATGGGCAAGCGCGGCATCTGGCACCATGAACAAGTGGCGGCGCTGAATCCGACCCTGGCCTACTTCCCCTACGATCTGGCCGACGTGGCCCGCGAGACGCCGCAGCTGATTGGCGAAATGATGCAAAAACTATCGGTGCAGTTTGAGAGTGGCGCATTACGGCCGCTTCCCCTGCGCATCTTTCCCATCGCTCAAGCTATCGACGCCTTCCGCTTCATGTCCCAGGCGAAACACGTGGGCAAGATTGTGTTGGATCAGCAAGCGGCTGCGGCCGTTCGGCCCGACGGCACTTACCTGGTGACCGGCGGTTTGGGCGGGCTGGGGCTGGCCACAGCCCGTGGCCTGGCCGGACAGGGCGCGCGCCATCTGGTGCTGCTGGGTCGCAGTGAGCCGTCTGCCGCCGCCGAAGCTGAACTGGGCCACCTGCGCGCC
>CAUJGI010000223.1 GCA_963169155.1 Chloroflexota bacterium | reverse complement strand
AGTTGAGAGAACCCCATCTGACAGAATTGTCGTATCACCACCAGGTGCAGTCACTTCAACAGTCGAGCCATAGTTGCTGTACCAGGCACGATCACCATATCGATCATTTGAGGCCACGGTGATGACGCCGCTGCAGCTGGCAGGGGAGTAACCGCTGGCATCGTCATTTGAGTTACCTGCCGCTACCACAACGGCCGTTCCCGCCGCGACAACCGCATTTACCGCGTTTTGCTCCGTCGTGGAACAGGTTCCAGAACCACCCAGACTCATATTGATGACATCGGCCGGGTTGGCGTTAGCAGGAACGCCAGAAACGGAGAGACCTGCTGCCCAGCGCATGCCATCGACAATATCCGACGTGTAGCCACCACATTTGCCCAGTACACGCACGGGCAAAATTTTGGCATTCCAGTTCACCCCGGCCACGCCAACGCCATTGTTGCTGGCCGCGCCGATGGTGCCTGCTACGTGCGTGCCGTGCCAGGAGCTGGCGTCAAACTGGGTGGCGCCACACTCACCAATGTCAACCCAGTCGCCAGGATCGGCGGGGTTGTTGTCACGGCCGTTGCCGTCATTGGCCACAAAGGTATCGGCAATAAAGTCGTAGCCGGGTACGGTGCGCCCGGCCAGGTCGGTGTGGGGCAGGATGCCGGTATCAATGACGGCCACCACAGTGGTGCTCAAGCCGGTGGTGATGTCCCACGCCGACGGCAGATTTAACCCTTCGGAGCTGCCCGCGACATATTTGTAATGCCATTGATTGGCGTACTGCGGATCGTTGGGCGTTAAGAGGGGAGCGGCCACGTGAATCGGCGTGTCGCTGATAGCCTGGCGCATGTAGTCCGGTTCGGCGTAGGCCACACCTGGCTGGGCGGAAAGCGCGGCGGCCAGCGCTTCGGCTTCGGCCACAGGCAGGGCGGCGGCCAGCTTGAGCACGTGGGCATCGCCGGACATGGCGCGCACGTACTGCAAATCGGTTCCCGTCACCTGGCCAAGCTGCTGAATACGGCCGTCCAGCGCCGCTTCAGCCATCTTATTCCCAGTAGCTTCTTCCATAAACTGCACAATCATCTGGCGCACCGGCAGGCCAGCCGGAACCGGCGCGTCAGTTTGGGCGGTTAAGCCACCCTGAACATTGATCACAAGGACCACAAAAGCAAAAAGCAGAATCCCAAATATGTTTTTTTTGAACATTTTCTCTCCTTGCAAAATTTGAAACAAAAAAACAGAGAACGCCAACTAGCATTGCGCCCCAAAAGTTCGCATAAGGTTATTGAAAACGGCGCAATACTTAAACAGTCCGGCAACTAAACATAATAACGTTTTGTAGATTTCTGCCGGACTGTACTAGCACAGGCACTATAGCAGAATCGACCCTACCAAACTATAGCTTATGACACACATTTTAGCGGTGATTAGTTGTGGTTGCTCTGCCATAGCTGGCGGCTACAATAGGCTCATGAACACAGCTGATTTTAACTATCTTTTGCCGCCCGAGCTGATTGCGCAACGGCCGTTAACCCCACGAGACGCCTCCCGCCTGATGGTGCTGGATCGAACCAGCCAGGCTATCAGCCACCACCGCTTTACCCACATCCTCGACTACTTGCAGCCGGGGGATATTTTGGTGGCCAACAACAGCCGCGTCATTCCGGCCCGGCTGTACGGCCGTAAACCCACCGGCGGCAAGGTCGAGCTGCTGCTGCTGAGCGAGCAAGACAACGGCCGTTGGCATGCCCTGGTTGGCGGCAAGCGGCTGGATGAAGGCAGCCAGATTCATTTGCTGGACTATGAGGCGAATGAGACAGAGCTGGTAGCCACGGTAACGGCCGTTCTCGACGGCCCGCAGCGTGAACTCAGCTTCAACCAACCGCTGGACGACTGGCTGGACAGCATCGGGCACACCCCGCTGCCGCCCTACATTCACGAACCACTGGACGATGCCGAGCGGTACCAGACCGTCTACAGCCGCCCGGCAGGTTCGGCCGCCGCCCCTACCGCCGGGCTGCACTTCACCGGCGATCTACTGCTGGCGCTGCGCGACAGGGGCGTCATATTTGAGACGGTGACGCTGCACGTGGGGCTGGACACGTTTAAGCCGGTCGAGGCGGAGCGTGTTGAGGCGCACACCATCCACAGCGAATGGGCCAGCCTGACAACAGAAAGCGCCAAACGAATTAACGAAGCCAAACTGGCTGGTGGGCGGCTCATTGCTGTGGGCACCACCTCGGTGCGTACGTTGGAAACGGCCGCTTTGCGTTCTGCGGGCATCAGTGGCAGCCTACAAACCATCAGCGCGCGCGACGCCAGCGGTGAAACGAGCAGCTTCTGCCCGTGGAAGCCGGTGGCCGCCTTCACTGCACCCACCGACCTGTTTATCTACCCCGGCTACAAATACCGCGCCGTGGACGCGATGATCACCAATTTTCACCTGCCGCAATCCAGCCTGCTGCTGCTGGTGGCCGCCTTTGCCGGGCGTGACTTTATGCTGCGGGCGTACGAAACGGCCGTTGCTGAACAGTATCGCTTCTTTTCTTTTGGCGATGCGATGTTGATTTTATAACCGATGACTGAAACGGCCGTCCTCCTTCTTTCTATCTTTGCCGCCATCGTGCCTACAGTGCTGTACGTAGGCCTCATTTACTGGGTCGATCGGTACGAGAAGGAGCCGTGGTGGCTGCTGGTCGCCGCCTTTTTGTGGGGGGCGGTGCCCGGCATCCTGATTGCCTTTTTCTTCAACACCCTGCTCAGTGCGCCGCTGCTGCTCATTTTGGGCGACGAATTAGGCATGGCGGCCGCGCCGTCGCTCATTGGTCCGCCGGTGGAGGAGTCGGTGAAGGGCCTGGCTCTGGTGGCTATCTTCCTCTTCTGGCGCAATGAGATCGACAGCCCGCTGGACGGCATCATTTACGGCGCTATGGTTGGCATGGGCTTTGCCATGGTGGAGAATGTTTTCTACTTCGTGGAAACGTACAGCCAGGGCGGGCTTGAGGCGTGGGGGGCAAACGTGGTGCTGCGGGCGGTGGTGTTTGGTCTGAACCATGCCCTGTTTAGCAGCTTTGCTGGTCTGGGCATTGCCCTGGCGCGCCTGTCACCCAACCAGGGCGTGAAGTTGATACTGCCGATGTTGGGGTGGGCAACGGCCGTTTTCCTCCACTTCCTGCACAATTTCACGGTCACCCTGGGCGACTTTTTTATCTTGGTGGCGCTGCTGTTCGACTGGGGCGGGATTTTCCTGGTGCTGGTTATTATTCTGTGGGCAGTGCTGCAAGAGCGGCGCTGGCTGCGCCAATATTTGGCGGAAGAGGTGGCCCTGGGCACACTAACAGCCAACCAATTCCTCAGTGCTAGTTCGGGCCGCAAGCGCACCGCTTATCTGATGAAAACCATGCTGGAGCGCGGCTACCGCGCCAATCGGCAGGCGGCCAACTTCTTCTTGCAGTGCAGCCACCTGGCCTATACCAAACACCATTGGAAGCTGTTTCAGGATGACAAATCGGCTCAAGAGATATTCAAGCTGCGCCAGGAAATCAACACACTGGCCACTCAGCTGCGCCAATAAGAATTTAGCCGCGGATTTCGCGGATTTTTAAATTTACTCCGCGAAATCCGTGGCTGATTGTTTACTCGGTGGCGAGGACGGGTTCTGCTTCTTTTTCTTTAGCGACGCGCTCGACAGTGATGGTGCAGTCGATCATCAGCGCGCCCACCACGGCCACGGCGGCAATAAACGGCACCCACAGGATGGCCAGGGCGATGCCCGGCAGCCCCACGGCCAGCGGCAGCGAGAGGTGAATGCTGCGGGCTTCGTTTTTGACGACAACACGGCGAACGGCCGTTTCGTGCATCAGCTTCTTGACCATGTTCACCAGGTCCTCACCGGCCGCCACAAACTCTTCCGTCCAGGATTCGCCTTTTTCGGCCACATCCTCTTCGTTAATGACAACTTCTTCCGCCATTTCTACTTCGTTCATTTCATTATTCTTAGCCATGAAAATACTCCTTTATTTTTGCGCGGTAAAAAACCGCAGCTGCTGAATACCAACTATTGATTTCCAAATACTGCTTATCGTTTACTGCTTATTGTGCTGCCGTTCTTTGATCAGCAAATAGACGCCAAAAGCGATTATGCCCAGCGGCAGCAGCGGATTAAAGCTGCCAAACACGATGAGCTCAAAGAAGACGGCAAACCCCATCGCCAACAGCACCATCAGCCGCATGAAGTTGTAGCCCGTGTGGTGCACCCGATGCTGAGGCTCAAAGCGCTTCATGTACATCAACGCCCAGGCTACGGAACCCAAAACCAGCGGCCAGCTGTAGGCCCACGCTTCAAAATGGTTGGTAAGGTTCATGATAAACAGCAAGATGCCCGTGATGATCATCATCGCGCCGGGTACGGCTAAAAAGGACAACGTCTTTGGCCGCTGCGGCGTACTGCTGTAGGCGGGCCACAGCAGCATCAGGCCAGGCGTGATCACAAATCCCGGCCACAACACATTGATCAGGTGAAAGTTGAATAGATTGCTGAGCAGCAGCACCACGCCAATGGCAATGACACCGTAGGCGGGCAGCGCCTGTCGCCGCTGCAGTTTGCCTGCTTCCTCAATCTTTAAAATAGAGTCTTCCGACATTTCTCACTCTCCTTGTCTTGAGCTTAATATGCCAGCTTTACGCAGGCACCCCAGGTGAGTTGCGTGGCAGGCGCCTTTTTAGCTGGAATTTATAGGACCTACACATTCTCTACACAAAAATAGCGGGCTCATTTGGGAAGATGAACCCGCTACTTTTTATTTTTTTCAGATTGGACCAATCTTGAAGATTGGTCCAATCTCCGCAAATTTTAGATGGTTACGGCATTAAGACGGTATCCACCGCATGGATAACACCGTTTGAGGCCACGATGTTAAAGCTTTCAATCGGTGTACCGTTGAGTGAGACGTTATTGCTGGCGTCGGTGGTCACGATTAACGGCCGTCCTTCCAGTGTCGGGATAAAATCATCCGTGGCGATCTGGTTGATGCTCAGCGAGTCGCCAACCACATGGTAAGACAGGATCGCTTCCAGCGTATCCGGCTCGTTCATCAGCTGATCCATCAGCTCGTCAGAGAGCTTCTCAAACGCGGCATCGGTTGGGGCAAAGATGGTGTAATCCCGCGCCGGGTTGTCTAGATCAAGGTTCAGGTCGGTTGTTTGCAGCAGCGAGAGGAGAGTGGTGAAACGGCCGTCTTCCTCCAGAACCATGCTCAACACGTCTTCACGCGAACCCTGATTCGAGGTAAAGATGGAGTTTTCCGGGGGCAGCAGCACCGTATCAATGATGTGCAGCGTACCGTTGTCGGCCTGGATGTCGGTGGTCACCAGGCCAGCGCTGTCGTTCAGACT
>CAUJGI010000222.1 GCA_963169155.1 Chloroflexota bacterium | reverse complement strand
ATCGTCTCGTCGTCCAGCAGCATTTGGGCGTTGAAGTTGACGATGGTGAGCGGCGTACGCAGCTCGTGGGAAGCGATGGTGATGAAGTCGGTTTTGGTCTGGTCCAGGCGTTCGAGACGGCCGTATGCCTCCTGCAGCGCCTGCGTCCGTTCGGTCACTTTATGTTCGAGCTGCTGGTTAAAGCGCTTGATTTCGGCGTAAAGCTGGGCATTTTCCAGGGCGATGGCCACCTGGTCAGCCAGCAGCTGGAAGTTGGGGATCTCATCCGGGGAAAACGCGCTGTACCGGTCGCTTTGCAAATCGAGCACGCCCAGCACCCGGTCGGCCATTTTGAGCGGCAGTAAAATTTCAGATTTGGCATGGGGCGCTTTTTCGGCCGGGTCGTAGCGGAAGTCGCGGGTGATGTCGTCGATGCACAACGGCCGTCCGTTGGCCAGCACCCAGCCCACCAATCCCTTCAAGCCCGCCCGCAGCTGCAAGCCGCCCGGCAGAATTCCTGACCCGGCCTCAGCTACCGCCTCAATGGCCAGACGGCTTTTGTTGGGTAAAAAAACTCCCACGTAAAAGACGTCGTAGCGCTGCCAGATGAGGATGGCGATTTGTTCCAGCAGCGCTTCCAGCTCCAAAATGGAGGTGATGCGCTGCCCGACGGCGTAGCTGGTTTGCTGCTGGCTGGTGCGCTGCACCAGTTCGGACCGCTGACGCTGCTCCACAATGCGTAAAATTTCGGCGCGCCGCAGGGCGTGCAGGCGCACCCAGTGGGCTACCAATCCGGTGAAGGTGGCCACAAAAAGCATCACGCCAAAATAGATCCAATCACTCCCGGCTATCGGGCTGAGTGAGATAAAAATCGCCCAGGCCACCCAGCAAAAAAGCTGCATGACAAAATACCACCAGCCGGAAGTAAACATCACCCCGGCCCCAAACAAAAAGAGGGCCAGGTTGGCCGACTGTTTGGGTTCGTTATTGAAATAAAAGCGGAGCAAGATGGTAAAGAGGATGATGGCGGCAACAACGGCCGTTGCCACTTCCGCATATTTAGCAGGCACATGCCCGCGCAGCAGCACCACAAAACCCACGGCCAACAGCACAGCACTGCTCCAGGCAACCAGCACCATGGTCTGCTTACCTACCTCAAACAGGAAATACTGCTGGATCAGCGCATAAGCCACAAACATCAAGCTAAAGCTGATCGCAATGAATGGCAGCCCATCCATCTGCGTTTTGTGCAGGGCCTCGGCAATTTGCTGTTTGGGCAAATCACGGTAATCCAGGCGGGCAAACTGCCTTAGACGCTGCCGAAAAAGTTGGGAAAACGAGGGCTTCATGACAGAAACAGGGTCTCCACGGGAAAAGATGCGAGATTATACCTGAGTTGCGTCAGAAATCGCAGTCGCCATTTTGGCCGATTCGTGTTTCAATTACGCAGGTGCGACGCACTTAAGAAAGTGCGTCGCACCTCTGACAAGAATCCACAAACCGCAAGGAGAGCACAACTATGTCTGGCGTTGCCCAAAAGCGCAGTGAAATTGCCCCGCAGTATCAATGGGATGTTGAATCGATTTTTGCCACGGCCGAAGCGTGGGAAACGGCCGTTACCCAGCTGCAAAATCAGCTCAAAGAAATTGCCCAATTTAAGGGGCGGCTCAGTGAAGGCCCCAGCGTGCTGGCGGATTATTTTGCGGCGGCCGATGGGTTGATGACGGCCGTTGGCAAAGTCTACGTCTATGCCAGCCTGAGCTACAGCGTAGACACCAACGACCAGGCCGCCGCCGCCCGCAATGACCGGGCACGCGGGCTGTTTGGCATGGCGATGGCCACCACCGCCTTCGCCCAGCCAGAAATGCTGGCCATCGGCTTTGCCACGCTGCGCAGTTGGCTGACCCAGGACGAGCGGCTGGCCGACTACGGCCATTATCTGAACCAGCTAGAGCAGCTGCAGGCGTACGTGCGCTCCGCCGAAGTAGAGCAGGTGCTAGGGCTGGTGCGTGATTCGTTCAGCACCGCCGCCGCCACCCACGGCGTGCTGGCCAATGCCGATCTAAAGTTTGAACCAGCCGTGGGCAGCGATGGCCAGACCTACGACATCACCCAGGGCACCATCGGCGGCCTGGTAACCCATGCCGACCGCGCCGTGCGCCGTACCGCCTGGACAAATTACGCCGATGCCCATCTGACGTTCAAAAACACGATGGCCAATGCGCTGGCCGCAGGTGTGAAGCAGGATGTGTTCACCATGCGGGTGCGCGGCTACAAAAATTCGCTGGAAGCCGCCCTCTCCAGCAACTTCATCCCCACCGAGGTTTTCCACAACCTGATCAACACCTACAAGGCCAATCTGCCCACCTGGCACCGCTACTGGAACATCCGCCGCCGGGCGCTGGGCTACGACAAGCTGTATCCGTACGACGTGAAAGCGCCATTGTCGCTGGACGCGCCGAACGTGAGCTATGAAACGGCCGTTGACTGGATTGCCAACGGGATGCTGCCATTGGGCCAGGAATATGCTTCCACCCTGCGCAGCGGCGCGCTGGAAGAGCGCTGGGTCGATGTTTATCCCAACCAGGGCAAACGCATGGGCGCGTTTTCGTCCGGCGTCAAGGGCACCCACCCCTTCATCATGATGAGCTACACCGACGATTTGTTTGGCCTCAGCACCCTGGCGCACGAGCTGGGCCACTCGATGCACTCTTACCTGACGTGGCAAACGCAGCCAAACATGAGCTACAGCCGTTACGGCCTGTTTGTCGCCGAGGTGGCTTCCAACTTCAACCAGGCGATGGTCCGGGCCCATCTGCTGGAAGCCAACAGCGACCCCGAATTCCAGATTGCCATTATCGAAGAAGCGATGGCCAACTTCCACCGCTACTTCTTCATCATGCCCACGCTGGCCCGGTTTGAGCTGGAAATCCACGAGCGCGTTGAGCGCGGCCAGGCGCTGAACGCCGACACGCTCATCGACCTGCTGGCCGATCTGTTCAGCGAAGGCTTTGGCGATGAGGTGGAGGTAGACCGTGAGCGGGTGGGCATTACCTGGGCCCAGTTCCACACCCATTTGTATTCCAACTTCTACGTGTACCAGTACGCTACGGGCATTTCGGGGGCGCATTCTTTGGCCCAGGGCATTCTGGCCGGCAAAGATGGCGCGGTGGACAATTACCTGAGCTTCCTCAAGGCGGGCGGCTCCGTCTTCCCGCTGGACGCCCTCAAAATTGCCGGGGTCGATATGACTTCACCGGAGCCGGTGGAGACGACGTTTGGCGTGTTGGCCGGGTATGTGGATCGGTTGGAGGTGTTGGTGGGGCAGAGAGGGTAATTGGGTAATTTTGTAATTGAGTAATTGGGGTAGGAACGGCCGTATTTTTAAGGGATGCGGCCGTTCTTTTCGTTTTGTCTACGGCCGTTTCCATTGTACAATCACCCGCCAACAACACAACACCCGTCACGAAGAGGAAATCCCCCATGACAACTGTCCCCATGCAGACCCAGGCGTCCCTTACCACCCGGCGCGAGCGGTGGGCGTGGTACCTGTACGATTTTGGCAACTCCGCCTATGCCGCCGTTGTCCTGCTCGCCGTCTACTCCGCCTACTTTCAGGGCAGCGTGGTTGGCGGCGCTGAAGGCTCCCGGCTGTGGGGGCTGGCCGTAGGCATCGCCATGCTCGTCGTCGCCATCACCTCCCCCATCCTGGGCACCATCGCCGATTTTTCCGGCTCCAAGAAGAAGTTTTTGCTCTTTTACACCGCCATGGCCTGCCTGTTTACCGCAGGCCTTTTTTTTGCCACGCCGGGCAATGTGGCCATCGGCATGGGCTTTTTTATCCTGGCCGAAATTGGCTACCGCAGTGCCCAGGTGTTTTACAACGCCCTGCTGCCCGAGATTGCCGAGCCGCACGAAGTGGGGCGCGTTTCCGGCAATGGCTGGGCCATCGGCACTCTGGGTGGCATCCTCTGCCTGGTCCTCATTTTGCCCCTCATTGTCCTGATTGGCGGTGATTTGGTTATTCGGACGACGTTGGTGATTACGGCCGTCTTCTTCGCCCTCTCCGCCATACCCATCTTCCTCTGGCTGCCTGAGCGTGCCAAACCAAATCCCCTGCCCGCTGGCGAAAACTACGTTGGCTACGCCTTCAAACAGCTGGGGCAAACCATCAAAACCGCCAGCCAGTTCAAAGAATATCTCAAATTTATGGCCGCCTACCTTGTCTTTAACGATGGCGTGATCATGGCGCTTAACTTTGCGGCCATCATTGGGGCCGTGCTGTACGGCATGGACCAGACGCAGCTCATCATCTTTGTTATCATCGTCCAGGTGAGCAACGTGGCAGGCGCTTACGCCTTTGGCTTTTGGGTCGACCGGCTGGGCGGCAAACGCTCCCTCGCCCTCTCCATCGTTACCATGATCATTGCCATCATCTGGCTTTATCTGAACCAAAGTGCCAACGGGTTTTACCTGGTGGGCATCCTGGCCGGGTTTGCCATGGCGGGCATCGAATCGGTCAGCCGGACGATGGTGAGCTTTTTTGCTCCGCCCGGCCGCAGCGGCGAGTTTTACGGCTTTTTTGCCGTCGCCGGGCGCTCTTCATCGTTTATTGGCCCCGCCGTCTATGGCTTCATTGCCGCCGAAGCGGCGCTTTGGTACCAGGCACAGGGGGAAACGGCCGTTACCGCCGAACAGCTCGGTCAAAAAATGGCCATCCTCTCCATTGGCGTCTTTTTGCTGGTGGGCCTGGCCATGCTCACCT
>CAUJGI010000221.1 GCA_963169155.1 Chloroflexota bacterium | reverse complement strand
TTATCTGTGAAAATCTGTGTTTATCTGTGTCCCATTTCTTCCTAAATTTTATTGAGGAACAAGTCTATTGCAGAATCAAGAAGATACGTGTGGCAATGTCCTTTGAGCAGAATCGTATTACAATTCTGACATGAACTACCTTAGCACCTCCCAACTCGCCAAAGCCGCAGGCGTGCACCCCAACACGGTGCGCCGCTACGCTGCGCGCGGCATTATTCCCCCGGTCAAGCGCAACCCGGCTAACGGCTACCGCCGCTTCACCGAGTTCCACCTGGACTGCCTGCGTCTGGCCTGCCAGGTGTACGGTGGCCAGTATCCCGGCAAGGGGATTTATCAGTCGGGGCAAGTGGTGGTGGCAACGGCCGTATCCCAAAACCTCGGTGGTGCGCTGGAGCTGGCCTACAACCACCTGGTTCTTGTCCAGTCGGAACGCGCCCAGGCGGATGTGGCCGCCTCGCTCATGGAGCGCTGGGCCAAAGGCATGCGCGCTGACGCCACCAGCCAGCCGCTGCGCATCGGCCAGGTGGCCAGCCTGCTGGGCGTCTCCATCGACGTGGTGCGCAGCTGGGATCGCAGCGGCCTCATCGACGTGCCGCGTGACCCCCACAACGGCTACCGGCGTTACGGTGCGACTGAAATCGGCCGTTTGCGCGTTATCCGCATGCTGTCCCGTGCCGGGTACAGCCTCTCGGCCATCTTGCGCATGATGATCCAGCTGGACAGCGGCGACACCACCAACCTGCGCCAGGCGCTGGACACGCCCCGCCCCGGCGAAGACATCTACACCGCCGCCGACCGCTGGCTCTCCACCCTCGCCGAAGAGGAACGGCGTGCCCACACCATGATTGCCCTCATCGAAGAAATGATCCAAAAGCAAACTTTTTAAAACCACAGATTTCGCAGATTACACAGATTTTGTGCTTTAAATCTGCGAAATCTGTGTAATCTGTGGTTAGATCTTCCCACCCAAACCCTCCCATAGCACACCAGGGTTTTATAATCGAGGTTTCAGGCGGCAATTTGCTGTCAACAATTTTGGCTCATTGAGTTTTCAGGCGGTTAAAATTCCTTGAAGCGTAAAACGTGATGCGTGTTCGATTCACGTTTCACGTTTCACGCCCTGAAACCCCAAATATCCACACTCATTTACCCTGGAGGTGGCAATTGATGAAGCAAGATCAAATCATTGTTCGCGGCGCGCGGCTGCACAATCTGAAAAACATCACTGTTTCGATCCCCAAGAACCAGCTGGTGGTGCTGACCGGTCTGTCTGGCTCCGGCAAATCGACCCTGGGATTTGACATTCTCCACATGGAAGGCCAGCGCCAATACCTGGAATCGCTGGGATTGGCCACCTTTGGCGTGGCCAAACCGCCCGTGGAGTCCATCACCGGGCTGTCGCCCACCATCAGCCTGGACCAGTACCTCACCAACAGCAGCCCGCGCTCCACGGTGGGCACCTCTACCGAAGTTTTTACTTACCTGCGCATCCTCTTTGCCCGCCTGGGCCACCGCCCCTGCCCCAACTGCGGCCAAACCATCTCGCCTGTTTACGATCCCGCCAATGCGGAATGGGCCGATGATCCCGGCCCGGCCAGCGGTGCAGCGGACGCTGCCCCCGAAGAAACGTTCCCCTGCCCGCACTGCGGCACGGCCGTTCCCGAAATCAACATGGCTTACTTTTCCTTCAATAAGCCAGAGGGTGCCTGCCCTACCTGCACCGGCCTGGGCATCGTGCAGGAGGTCAACATTCAGCTTCTGCTCGATGAGGCTAAGAGCATTCGCGCGGGGGCGGTGCTTGGTTGGGACGAGTTCTACATTGGCCACTACGGCAGCACGCTAATGGCGGCCGCGGCGCATTACGGCATTCCCTTTGACCTGGATCTGCCGCTGCCAGAATACACGCGGCCGCAGCGCGATTTGCTGCTCTACGGTGTGGAAAGTCCCCGGTTCCGCCGCCATTTTCCCCAGGTTGAACCACCAACTCGGGTGAAAGACGGCCGTTTTGAAGGCATCGCCACCGCCTTGCTGCGGCGTTACAGCGACCGCATCCAGGACGCCAACTACCGTGACAAAATGAGCGAATACCTGGTCACCCACACCTGCCCGGACTGCGACGGCACCCGCCTGCGCCCTGAAAGTCGGGCCATCACCGTGGTCGGGCAGAGCATCATTCCCCTCAGCCAAATGCCGCTCACCGACCTGGCCGAGTGGCTGCGTCACCTGCCCGCCGCCCTCAGCGCCGACGCAATGATCATTGCCCGGCCGGTGCTGGATGACCTGAATGAGCGGGTGGCTCGCCTCGTGCAGGTGGGCGTCGGCTATCTCACCCTGGAACGCACCTCGCCAAAGCTGTCGGCTGGCGAGGCGCAGCGGCTGCGGCTGGCGGCCCTGCTTGGCTCGGGGCTCAGCGGTGTGCTGTACGTCTTCGATGAGCCAACCATCGGCACGCACCAGCGCGACACGCGCCGCCTCATCACCGTCTTGCGCCGCCTGCGCGACCTGGGCAACACCGTCCTGGTCATCGAAC
>CAUJGI010000220.1 GCA_963169155.1 Chloroflexota bacterium | reverse complement strand
GGCGGTGATGCCCCACATGCCCAGCTTGGCATCCTTGGTAGCAAACACCACGGCAATATCGCAAATGGGAGCGCTGGTCACAAACATCTTGGTGCCGTTGAGGCAGTAACCGCCCTCTACCTTCTCGTAGCGGGTGCGCAGACTGTAAGCGTCCGACCCTGAATCCGGTTCGGTCATGCCGTGCGCGCCAATGATTTCGCCGCTAATCAGCCGGGGCAGATATTTACGCTTTTGTTCTTCGGTACCAACGGTCAAAATGGGATGCTGCACGCTCCACATTTGGGCATTGAGGGCAAAGCTGAGGCCGTTGTCGCGACTGCCGTAGCCCAACCCTTCCATAGTGAGCATGGTGGTAAGAATGTCCAACTCAGAACCGCCATATTCTTCAGGGAATGCCAGGCCCAAAATGCCAAAATCGGCACACTTTTGCCAGTTCTCGCGGGAAAACTCCCCTACCTTATCGCGCTCAACAAGCCCGTGGTTCAGCTCTTTTTGGGCAAATTCGGCCACCGAGCGTTTAAACGCCAGCTGCTCATCACTCCAAGAAAAATCCATAAAGTTTTACCTGCTTTTGATGGTTTGGTTTGGTCTCTTACAACTTTTGAGTAGTGTCAATGGTTTGTCGGGATTTAGCGTAAGGTAAATCACTTTCAACGCAGCTTACAGACTTTGCGGTCAAGGATCAGGAGGTTGAGGTGGCAACCCAGGTATGGGAGGGGCAATGTTTGCAACAAAGTCGCCGCTGCTTGCCAGTTAGCACCTTCTTTTGTGAATTGAATCGCTTACAAACCTTTCTTGAGGATGGATTGGTGCTTAATTGAAGGTTACCAGACTAAATTCGCGGATAACGTATCATCGAAAAGTTTCGTTTTTTCTTACGACTGGCTTCCCCTGGCTCCACCTATGGTAAATCAGTGAGCGGGCTGTTGGCGCAAGGCATTAATTTCGTCGCGCAGCTTGATGGCCGCCTGGCGTGCCGCCTCGGCAAAGTCTTGGCCGCCGGAGGCATAGAGGATGCTGCGGCTGGCGCTGATAAGCGGCCCGGCGACCGCATCTGGACCGTGTTGTACGGCCGTTGCCAAATCCCCACCCTGCATGCCAATCCCCGGAATCAAAAAATTGGCCTCTGGTGCCAGGCGGCGGGCGATGGCCAACTCTTCTGGATAGGTGGCCCCTACCACGTACCCCTTGTGCCCGGCGGTGACCCACCCCTGGCTCTGGCGCAGCACCTCGGCCGAAAGCCCCTGCTCCTGGCGCAGCTCCCCTTGAAAATGCACGGCGCTGGCATTTGACGTGCGGGCCAGGATGTACACCGCCTTGTCTGGCCGCTGGCCAATCATTGGCAGCACGGCATCAGCCCCGACAAACGGATTGACGGTGATGGCATCTACCTGCCACTCGTCAAACAGGCCATTGCCCCAGGCGGCCTGCGTATGGCCAATGTCGCCCGTTTTGCAATCCAGCACGATGGGAATGTGGCGCGGAATGTAGGCGATGGTGCGCTCCAGGGCAATGACCCCGGCGGCGCCCCACTGCAGGTAAAAACCCAGGTTGGGCTTGTAGGCGCAGACCAGATCGGCCGTAGCGTCGATGATGGCCCGGTTGTAGGGCAAGATCGGCTCATCCCACTTGCGGAAATCCACCCGCAGGCGCTCCATCACCGGGTCCAGGCCCACACACAGCCAGGAGTTATTTTGTTCTTGAACTTGTTTGAGTTTTTCCAGGTAGGTCATGCCCCAGATTGTACCCGGTTGGGGCATGACAAACACCCGGATTTTGGGTAATTCCAGCGTTTACAGGCCGTAAAATGTGAGTTTCCTCGGGTAAGACGTCCCGCTTCACGTTTCAGCCCGCCTTGTCCTGGTCTGGCGGGTCTGTTTCCTCATCCGGTTTGGCGGGGCGGATGGCCCCCAGGTGCAGCTGGCGCAGCCCGGATACGCTTTTGTTGGCCACCTCATCTTTGTCCCGGCTGAGTGCGTAAAGGGCAACGGCCGTTAAACAAAATGCCAAAAAAGCCAGGGCAAAAAAAGCCACAATCAATTCATTGCCACTCATAAAACTCTCCCTGTGTTTTTTTACGGCCGTACTGCCTGGCCTACACGAATTGTTTCCCACCCCAACCGGCCTATCATGATAGCACAGATGTTCTAAATACTCAACCGGCCGTTTGGCCCTTTTGGTCCTATCTAAAATTTTGGTGAATTCAGGGCAAAATTACGGCCGTTTCTCACCAAAATCCGCTTCTTTAAGTATCATCTTCAGCGTTCCCCTGCTATAATGACGCCACGGTTTAAACTATGACGCTTACGGAAGAATCCACCACACCCGATGGCCCCATGCCTGAGGGAACTCTGATACAAACAGAAGAACCGGTGTTGGAAACAGCAGCGGCGTCCAATGGCCACGGCTTGTTGGACCGGCTGCGCTTCTGGCGGCGCGGGCAAACCTGGCTGGAAATTGTCGGCTACCACGTGGAAGATATTCATGCCAACCAGCCCGTGGCTATTCAGGAAGGTGCCACGCTGGTGGGCAACGTCTTTGCACCCCGTCTGGTGGTGGCTGGCTTGTTGACCGGATCGGCCGTTTGCCGCGAAATCCGCGTAGAAAAAAGCGGCCAGGTGCTGGGGGATGTCTTCACGGTGGCTCTCACGGTGATGGCTGGCGGCAACATTCATGGCTGGGCCAGCAGTGTGGATGAAGCCGACTACACCGCGCTCGTCGAAGCGGATCGCCTGCCTGACGACGCAAACCTGATGTGGCATGAAAACGGCAGCGATCTGCCCGAAGGCCATCTGCTGAACCGCAACGAAGCTCAAATTGAGGCACTGCACCACCTGCAAGCAGAAGCGGCCGTAGCCCTGGCTGCTCGTGCTGAACTGGAGCAAGATTTCCAGCGGCGGCTCACCGAGCTGGCCGGTGAATCGACAAACACAATTGCCCACCTGAAGCAAGAGCTCACCGAACTGCGCGCCGAGCTGACCACCAAACAAACCCAGCTGGATGAAGCGCAGGAAGCGCTGCGCCATCGCAAAAGCCAGGTAGAGCGGCAGGCCAATGAATTAGG
>CAUJGI010000219.1 GCA_963169155.1 Chloroflexota bacterium | reverse complement strand
CGCCGGACCAGGACATGGTTGAAGAGATTGGCGAGGCGTTGGGCATCACCTATGAAGATGATGAACCCCTGCGCACGGGCGACAAGCTGGCCGAACGGGATGACCATCGCTGGGAACTGGATCCTGAATCGGTTGAAGAGGAGGAGGAAGCATAAACGGCCGTTCAGCGCTACTTGCTTTCTAGAAAATTATCCCCGGGCAAAAAAAAGCCGCGAATGACGCAATTTGTTTGCGAAATTCGCGGCCAAACGTTCTGTTACTCTTCCGCGGCAGGCATGCCCCGTGTGAAATTCAAAACACTTTGCCCGTTGTCATAGAAGATCATCAGCTGATCGTCGGTTAGCTCAAACCCGATAGCGGCACGCAGGGCATCAAAGTAAGCCGCTTCCTGGTCGGCGACGCCGCTGTCGGTGCAGGCCACCAGCGTGCTAATGATTTCGCCCATCTGCAAGCTGGTATCTTCGGCTGTGTATTCCGCGCTGAAGGAATTGCAGCCACTGGAACCACCAGCCTGTCCCTCTGGAGCAAACACCAGGGTGATATCGGTATTGTCCAAAACGGCCGTTTCCTGCCCCACCGGCCCAAATGACGTCAGCGTCCATTCCGTGTTGGCAAGCGGGTTGGCCATCTCTTCGCCTGCGGGTGGTACGGCCGTTGTCTCGATGGTTGGTTCAGCCGCGCCAGGGATAGAAGTTTCGGGTACGGCCGTGGCAGTATCGGTATCCCCATCGGCCGTACACGCGACCAGCAGCAACAGCACCAGAATAAAAATCAGCCCGGCCACCCGGGCGGGTCCTCTTTGGTTAATTCTTTTTATAGACACCGTTTCACCTCACAAAACAAATCTACTTTTTAGCCAACCCCTACGGTAACAAATACGCTCTGACCGGCTCATCTACCAGGGCATACGAACCGGGTATAGTTTAGGTAGAAGCCACGGTCTATATCCTTTTTTGTGTCTGGGATATATGTGCCGCCTGCCAGTTTTGGGTTACGTTACAGGTGGCCCGATATGTCTGCATTCCGCAACGGCCGTAAAACCATTCACATCTCCCGCTGAAAAGGATCGACTCATGTTTGGAAAAATTGTGGCGTTACTCGATGGCTCCACTCTGGCCCAGAGCGTGCTGCCGCACACCCGGGCGCTGGCCCACGCCTTCCAGGCAGAGGTCACCCTGCTGCGCGTGCTGGAACAGGAGAGAAAGACCGATACCGGACGGCTGGACCCTATCAACTGGCATCTGCGCAAAATTGCGGCGCAATCCTTTCTGGATGAAGTCTCTAAGGAAACGGCCGATGACCAGATTGTGGCTGAAACCGTGCTGCTCGAAGGAGCCGCCGCCAGCCGGATTATGGAGTACATCGAAGAAGTCAATCCTGACCTGATCATGTTGAGCAGCCACGGACAAGGTGGACTGTCGCCGTGGAACGTCAGCAGCGTGGCCCAGAAAATCATCAACCGCGCCTTCAACTCCTTCATGCTGGTGCGAGCCTATCACGTGCCGGACATGGCCCACGCCCGGGCCCACTACCGCCGTATCGCCGTGCCGCTGGATGGCTCCAAGCGCGCCGAGTACGTGCTGCCTTTCGCCAGCCAGCTGGCCGCCATCCACCACGCGGAACTGCTGCTGATTCACGCCCAGGTGCCGCCCACTATTTTGCAGAGCCACACGCTCACGCCGGAGGAAACGGCCGTCATCGAGCAGCTAGAAGCGCGCAACAAAGCCAAGGCGGAGCGTTACCTGGCGCAAATGGCCGACCAGCTGGAACCCGTCACCCAGGTTCATCACCTGTCGGGGGCCAACACGGCCGATGTGCTGCTGGAGTTCATCGACCACAACGAGATTGATCTGGTGATGATGAGCGCCCACGGCCATGTGAGTGAAACGGTACGGCCGTATGGCTCCATCGTCTCCAGCTTTATTGCCTATGGCAGCACCCCGCTGCTCATTATTCAAGATCTGACACCTGACCAAATCAAACCCACCAGAGCCGAATTGAGTGCCATCGCCAACGGCAACACCGGCCGCACAAATCGGACAAACGCCTATGCCCAACCTGCAGACTGGTCTTCACAATGATGCCTCACCAACCGACCATACGGACGAAGCAACCACTCAACTAGAACTGACCGCCCATCGCCTGGCGCAGCAGCACCAGCAGATCACATCCGCGAACTTTCCACTCCATCTACCGCAGCGGTTTTCCACTCAAGAAGCAACCATAGAAGCAGTGCACCAATACTTTATTCAGGCTTCTCAAGAGGAAAGAGATTATTCCGCGGCAGCTGAATGGATTTTGGACAATTACTACGTGGTGCAGCAGGCCCTACGCCAGGTGAAGCGCGACTTGCCGTCCTCTTACTACAAAGAGCTGCCCAAACTGGACGACGGCAGCGACTGGCACGGCCTGCCCCGCGTTTTTGCCCTGGCCCGCCACTTCACCATCCACGAAAAGTGCTATACCGATCTCAAACGTTTTGCGCGATTTTTGCGGGCGTACCAGCAAGAAACCCCGCTCAAAATGGGCGAGGTGTGGGCGCTGCCCACCATGCTGCGCTTTTGTTTGCTGGAATGCCTGGCGCAAACGGCCGAACGTGCCACCGTAAAAAGTGAGGCCAACGCCGCGGTGGCTCCCATCCTCCAATTTGCCGTCGCCGCCGCCGACACGGAGGTCATTGCCAACAGCATCACCGGCCTGCGTCAGCTGGCCAGCTACGACTGGAACACCTTTTTTGAAGAGTCCAGCCAGGTCGAACAAATTTTGCGGCAGGATCCGGCCGGGCTGTACGGCCGTATGACCTTTCAAACCCGCGACCAATACCGCAAAGTGGTGGAAAAACTGGCCCTGGCCACCGGTAAATCGGAATTAAGCGTCGCCCGCGCCGCCATCGATCTCACCCAGCCCGCCGTCACCACCCCGCCCGCGCCGGACGTCGATCCCTGGGCCGGGCTGGCCCAACCGGTAGCCGCCCACGTTGGCTACTACCTGCTCGGCGACGCCCACGACAGGCTGGCGCAAGCCATCGGCCACCGGCCCAATTCGCTGCGGCGCTGGCTGGGAAACCACGTCACGGCCGTTTACACCGGCAGCCTGACCACCCTCTCCGTTTTGCTGCTGCTTGCCCTGGTGCTGTACACCAGCTGGCTGGGCGGCACCTGGTGGCAAATGGTGCTGGCGGGCGTGTTGGGTTTTGTGCCGATAACGGCCGTCTCCGTGGGCCTAATCAACTGGTTTGTCACCAACCTGGTCACCCCGCGCGTGCTGCCCAAGCTGGATTTCTCCGACGGCATTCCCGCCGCCTGCCGCACCATGGTAGTCATCCCCGCCCTGCTCACCAACGAGGCCGAAGCCCGCTCGCTGTTTGCCCAGATGGAGCAGCACTACCTGCGCAACCCGGATCCGAAGCTCGGTTTTGCCCTGCTCACCGACTTTGCCGACG
>CAUJGI010000218.1 GCA_963169155.1 Chloroflexota bacterium | reverse complement strand
GATGGCATTGTGCGCATCCCCCGCTTTAGCGAAGGGGCTGACATGGGCAGTGAAGTGACGGTGCATCTTTACCGAGACGCCCGGGACCTGGCCCACACCATCCTGGCCATCGGCAGCCACGATCTGACGCTGGACCTCATCGCCCAATTTTTGGCAGAGCGCAGTGGGGTGCGGCTGGCTTCGGCCAACGTGGGCAGCCTGGGCGGATTGGTGGCCCTGCGCCGAGGCGAATGCCACCTGGCGGGCAGCCATCTGCTGGACCCGGAGACGGGCATTTACAACCAGAGCAGCGTGCACCGCTACCTACCGGATGAAGATGTGGTGCTGGTGACGCTGGTGGGGCGCGAGCAGGGCTGGTTGGTGCCTGCGGGCAATCCCAAAAACATCCAGGGCTGGGCCGCCGCGGGGCGCGACGATGTGCAGCTGGTGAACCGGCAGCGCGGCGCGGGCACGCGGGTGCTGCTGGATTATGAGTTGGGCAAGCTGGGCATTACGCCGGAGCAGGTGCGCGGCTACGGCCGTGAGGAGTACACCCATCTGGCGGTGGCGGCGGCGATTGTGTCGGGCACGGCCGATTTTGGCCTGGGCATTCAGGCGGCGGCGCGGGCGCTGAAGCTGGACTTTGTACCGCTGGCCCACGAGCAGTATGACCTGGTAATGACCCGGCAGACGTATGAAAGTGAGCGGACACGGCCGTTGCTGGACCTGCTGCACGATGATGGGTTTAAAACGGCCGTGTCCGCCATGCCGGGTTACGATGTCTCGGTGATGGGGCGGGTGGTGATGATAAACGGCCGTTAAGCCTCCCTGACAGCTTTTTATGCTGCAATAGCAGCGGCAAATTTATAAACTACAGGAGCTACTGATGTCACTTTCCTTTGTTGCGGATTTACATAATCATACAACTGCCTCCGATGGCGAATACAGCCCTACCGAATTGGTGCAGGCGGGTCAGGATTTAGGTCTGCAAGCGATTGGCGTTACCGACCACGACACACTCAACGGGCTGGACGAGGCGCTGGCAGCCGGTGAAAAGCTGGGCATTCGGGTGGTGCCGGGGGTGGAGGTGTCGCTGCGGTTTAGACGGCCGTATTTCACCGGCACCCTGCACTACCTGCTCTACATCCCGTACAACCTGCTGCAAGACGACGGTTTTCGCCAGACGGCCACCGAGATTTTTAGCCAGGGGCGCGGCGGCGGCCTGGTGCGCGCCCGCGTGGCGGCGATTAACGCCGAATTTGGTCCCAACGGCAGCCAGCCGCTGCTCCAACAAGAGTTGACTGCTGCGGAAATTGAAGCTCTGGCGGCCAACGTTTCCCGCCGCCACTTTGCCGTCGCGCTGAAGGAAAATCATGGGCTGGATAAGGAGCAGGTCAACTTGCTCATCGGCAATGACAGCCCGGCGTACGTGCCCTCAGGCATCGATCCAAAACAGCTAACGCCGCTGCTGAAGAAATATCCGCAGCTGGTGCGCATTTTTGCCCATCCGGCGGCGGGTTCTTATCCCGGCCAAAGCCTCTACAACGAAGTGCTGCCGCCCATCGAAACAGTGGAAATTCTCATGCCGGAATTTTTAGACGACGATCTGCTGGGACTGGATGGCCTGGAAGTAGAATATCCGGGTCATGCGCCGCAGCATCGGCAGCTGATGGCGGAGTGGGCCAAAAAGTACGGTCTGATTACTGGCGGCGGCTCGGACTGCCACGATCGGGTAGATCGGCCGTTGGGCGTGGCGGGGGTGTCGCAGGCGGAGTTAGATACGCTGCTGGTGCGGCTGCTCCAGCCGGAAGCCAGCCGTTAACCTTCGTTTCCAAAGGAACACAAGGTTGAAAAGACCCATCCAGTTCACTGGATGGGTCTTTTTTTACGCAAAATTTATGCGATTTAGGACTTAATAGCTATGACCAACATGTGATATACCGTCCCAATACCGCCTTCTACAATACAACTGAACGGCTTGAACAATATTGCCGATGCGCCTGCATGAAGATTATTTCCATCGAAACGGCCGTTTCCATTCATCAAATTAAAGTTAGGAAGGCATTTATGTTGCAGTTGAAGCGAGTATCTCATAAATCTGGTCAACAATCGGCCAGTTTTATTAAGCGCAATTCATTCAAAACCCACAAAATTGTTTTATTGCTGTTGCTAACCACTTTATTTGCGCCAGTGATCGTTTTTGCCGCTGCTCCGGTATTTACGGTCAGCGGCCCATTTACGGCGATGGAAAACAGCTCGACTGGAACAGTTGTGGGGCAGGTTGTAGCTACCGAGGCCACTAGCTATGCCATCACCGCAGGCAATGGCAGCGGGGCGTTTACTATTGATAACAGCGGTAACATTCGCGTTCTCGATGGGACGCAGATCGACTTTGAAACGATCCCTCAATTTTCATTAACCGTTGAGGCAGCCAATACAGATGGTACAACTTCCACAGAGGTCGTTATCAATGTAAACAACGTCAACGATCCGCCCAAAATGGATCAAGACTATTACGAATTTGACATTGATGAAAATTTGCCCAATGCCAGTTTGGTGGGGGCTGTTTCGGCCACGGACAATGACCCGGGCGACAGTGTCATTTATAGCCTTATCCCCGGCCCCATTACTGCTTTTTCCATTGATAGCGATGATGGCGAAATCAGAATTGTCGATACGAGCCAGATTGATTTTGAGTCGGGCACCACCCAGTACACCATTTATGTGTTGGCCAGTGATGGTGGTTTGTTTGGCATGGCACCCGTTGAAATTACAATTAACGATGTGAATGACGCCCCGGTTGCCGTGGCTGACGGACCCTATAGCGCCGCGGAAGATACCCTTTTAGAAGTCACGCTAGCGGCCAATGGTGTGCTGGCGAATGATACCGATCAGGATGAAGACCCGGCTGATACGTTAACGGCCGTACTCGACACCCAACCCGCCAACGGAACCGTCACGCTCAATGATGACGGCACTTTTGACTATATGCCCGATGCCCAGTTTGACGGCACAGATTCCTTTACCTACCATGCCAACGACGGTTCTGCCGACTCCAATATTGCCACGGTGACCATTGACGTTACCGGTGCCAATGATGCCCCCACGGCTACCAATGACACCTACTCAACCAGCGAAGATGCGGTGCTTAATGTGACGCTTCCAGAAAATGGCGTACTTGACAACGATACGGACCCGGAAGACGATGCCCTAAACGTTACCGATTTTGACGCAACCAGCACGATGGGAGCGGCCGTTTCCGTCAATGCCGACGGCAGTTTTAGCTATGACCCAACTGGCTCGGCTACCATTCAAGCCCTGGATGCGGGGGACAACACCGCAGATAGTTTCACCTACACTGTCTCCGACGGGGATGCCGACGACACAGCAACAGTCACTATCACCCTGAGCGGTTTGAACGATGCACCCAATGCCGTGGACGATGGCTTCACCCTGGACGAGAATTCCAGCAATAACACGCTAACCGTGCTGGGTAACGACAATGATCCCGATGCGGCGGCGACGTTGACGATTACGGCCGTTGACAGCCCCACAACCCAAGGCGGCACGGCGACCATCAGCGGCAATACGATTTCGTATACCCCTCTGGCCGGTTTTGATGGGACAGACAGCTTTGATTACACCCTTAGCGATGGCCTGCTGACAGACACCGCCACCGTTAGCATAACGGTGCGTAACTTAAATAATCCGCCCATTATTGACCAGCTCAGCCCACAGGCCATCTCGGTGGCTGAAGATGGCAGCACGCTGACTACCCCCCTGAACCTGACGGCTGCCGATAGTGATGCAGGTGATAGCCTGACCTGGAGCGTGTACGACCAGGGTAACATTGGCACGGCCAGCTTCACTGGCGGCAATACAGGGACGTCAGTAAATGTCTATTATGTGCCCAATGCCAACATGAATGGCACCGATTCGTTTGTGGTGCGGGTAAGCGATGGTAAGGGCGGTACCGACGACATTACCGTGAATGTCACCATCAACGAGGTTAACGACCCGCCAACTGCCAATGATGACACCCCCAGCGTCAATGAGAAAAGCAGCAACAATACGCTTTACCCGCTGGACAACGATACCTTCCTGCCGGACAGCGGTGAGACATTGACGATTACGGCCGTTGGCGCCACCAACAATGGCGGGACCGTGGTTAACAATGGTACCAGCCTGACGTACACCCCAGCCACAACATTTATCGGCACAGAAACGTTCACCTACACCATCAGCGACGGCCGTTCCGGCACCGATACAGCTACTGTGCAGGTGACTGTTAACAACATCAACTTCCCCCCGATTATTACCGAGGGCATCTCCACCGATGTGACGATGGATGAGGATGGCAGCCCCACGCCGTTTAGCCTGACGCTGCACGCCACCGACGACGATGCTGATACGCTCACCTGGAGCTTGCAGACCCAGGCTGGTTACGGCGTCGCCACCGTGACCGGCACCGGAAACGCCAAAACAGTGAACTACACGCCGCCGGCCAACTACTTTGGCATCGACAGCTTCAGGGTGCGGGTTAGCGATGGTCACGGGGGAGCGGATTCAATCCTGGTGGTTGTCACCATTGACCCGGTGAATGATGCGCCGAATGCGGTAAACGACACCAAAGCCACCCCGCCAGAAACGGCCGTTACCATCTCCGTGCTGGCCAACGACACCGATCCGGAAAATGATACGCTGACCGTGACGGCCGTTACCCAGGGCAGCAAAGGCTCGGTTACCCACAACGGCACAACCGTTACCTACACCCCCAACACCAATGAAACCGGCAGCGACAGCTTCACCTACACCATCAGCGATGGCAATGGCGGCAGCGATACGGCTACTGTTTCGGTACAGTTGGGAATGTATGAGATATTTCTGCCGCTGGCGCTCAACAACTTTGTGAGCGCGCCAGACCTGGTGGTGACCAATGTGTCAGCCAGCAGCACCCTGGTAGAAGTGACGATTGAGAACCAGGGCACGATGGCCACCAGCAGCGGCTTCTGGGTCGATTTCTACGTCGATCCCGATCCGGTGCCGACGCATGAGAATGAGGTCTGGTCCGATGTGGCCGATGAAGGCATTGTGTGGGGCGTGAACATCTCGATCCCCGCTGGTGAATCGCTGACGCTGCGCTACAGCACGGCCCTCGGCGCGCCCAACCTGTACTACTCAGCGGTGAACAGCAGCTTCTCTGGACTGCTGCCGGTAGGCACGCCCGTCTATGCCCAGGTCGATTCGGCCCACCTGAACACCACCTACGGTGGCGTGCTGGAAATCCACGAGATTTTGGGCACTGCCTACAACAATGTAAGTGCGGCCTACACGGCCGTTGCGCCCACAGCCCCCACAGCCCAACCGGCGTTGGATCAGTTGGGTGGAGCGGGGCAAGGGCCGCTGGCTTTGCCGCTGCGCCCGGAACCAAATTAACAAGATTGGCACAGTTATGTCAACTAACACAACGATGAGGGAGCTTTGAACATGAAACATAGAAACTTTGAAAACGGCCGTATCGGCATTATCTACTTAATTGCTCTGTTTAGCTTTATGGCTCTGGGGCTGCTCTTAGTAGTCTCCCGTGACACGTCTGCCGACGGGTACGACCTGCCCCCGCGCGAAAACCCCGCCACCACCACCCCCACCGAGGCGGTGCAGCCCAACGGGCAGGGGGCGCGGGTGCATCTGCACGCCCATTTCAGCCAGGATTGGCCCTGGGACACCCTGCATTGGCAGGAAGATCTGTGGCTCAAGGTGCAGTGGCTGGATGATCATGGCACCTGGCAAGACGTTGAGGGCTGGCAAGGCACGCTTGATGGCATCCAGCAGATGGAAGATTGGCTGGGCATGAAGGAGCTCTGGTTGGCCGACGCACATTTGGGCACAGGGCCATACCGCTGGCAGGTGTTGGTGCGGGAAGACGGCCGTATTCTGGCTACCAGCGATCAGTTTTACCTGCCCAGCAAAGGCGGCGATCTGCTGACAGTAGAGATGATGCTAGAGCCATAAAGTAAACCGCACAAAGTTTTCGAAAGAAAGAAATGTAGATTTTGTGCGGTTTACTCAAGTAATTGGCAGACTCCACGTTTATTTATTTTGAAAAACTTTTTGCCAATTACAAAAGTGCAAGGGCAAAAATCATTAGAATTTAAAAACCGGGCCCCGTAAATGCGGGGGCCGGTTTTTTGATCACAGGGTTAGAAATAGTGGATATCCTAAAATGGAACCAGACTCGACAACCAGCAAAGGCAGGCTAACCTGTTTGTGTGGAACGGGGGCATGGGTGTGGGTACGGCCGTATTCCCCTGGCCACAAGTAAGCGCGATTTGGCAGGCGCGGCTGCTAAAAGCGGGCATTGCTGGAGTAAATTGTTAAATGGTATAAGCAACTTGGACGCAATT
>CAUJGI010000217.1 GCA_963169155.1 Chloroflexota bacterium | reverse complement strand
GGGGCGATCGAGAAGGTGCGCATCACCGAAACCGGCGTGGAGCTGACCACCATTGACGATGCTCCGGCGGTGGGGCTGTGCGGTTCTGGCATTGTGGACGCCACGGCCGAATTGTACCGCTCGGGCCTGATCAACCATCGTGGCCGGTTTGACCAGGGAAATGGGCGGGTGGGAAACGGCCGTTTTGGTGCCGAATTTTGCCTGGTGCCTGCCGCCCAAAGCGGCAGCAGCCGGGATGTGCTCATCACCCAAAAAGATGTGAACGAAATTCAGCTGGCCAAGGGCGCGATCCACGCCGGGCTGCAAATTTTGCTGGAAGCGACCAACACCCCGCCCGAAGCGGTGGAAGAAGTGATCATTGCCGGGGCGTTTGGCTCTTTCCTGAATGTGCAGAGCGCCATTGCCATGGGGCTGTTCCCCGAGCTGCCCCGGGCGCAGTACCGGCAGGTGGGCAATGCGGCCGTTATCGGGGCCAAGTGGATGCTGATTTCCCGCCACGCCCGCCAGCGCGCCGAAAAGATCGCCCAGCACACCACGTACAACGAATTGACGACGTACCCGAAATTCGGCCGTAAGTTTGCCCTGGGCATGTTGTTTCCAGAACCGTAATCGGTAATCGGTAAACCGTAATCAGTAATCGGTGAGCAAACCGATTACCGATCACCGATTACTGATTACCGATAAGGGAGTAGTTGATGAAAATAATTGGTGAAAAGATAAATGGCACCCGCAAGCGGGTTGCGGCGGCGATTGCGGAGCGGGATCAAGCGTACATCCAGGACCTGGCCATCAAACAAAGTGAGGCCGGAGCGAACTGGTTAGACGTCAATTCTGGAACCCATCCAGCGCAAGAACCGGCTGACCTTACCTGGATGATTGAAACGATTCAGGCCGTCGTCGAAACCCCCTTGTGCCTGGACAGCGCCAATCCGGCCGCGCTGCAAACGGTGCTGCCCGTTGTCAAAAAGACGCCGATGATCAACTCCATCAGCGGCGAGCCGGAGCGGTTGGAGAAAATCTTGCCTATCGTGGCGGAACATAGCTGCGAGGTCATTGCCCTGGCCATGGACGACAAAAAAATCCCCAAGACCACCGAAAAGCGCATGGAGATCATCGACAACATCCTGGCGGCCACGCGGGCGGCGGGTGTGCCCGACGGCAAGGTGTACGTGGATCCGCTGGTGATGACCATTGCCACAGAAACCCAGAGCGCCAACATCGCTTGCGACACCATTCGCGCCGTCCATGAAAAATATCCCGAGGTGCACTTTACGATGGGCTTGAGCAATATTTCGTTTGGGCTGCCGGCGCGGTCTTACATCAACCGTGGGTTTTTAACGCTGGCGATGGGAGCCGGGCTGGACAGCGCCATCATGGATCCGCTGGACCGGGAAATTCAAGCGGCTATTTTGGCAGCTGAACTGCTGCTGGGCAAAGACAGGCATTGTTTGAACTACGTGCGCGCCTCGCGCAAAGGCGTTTTTGATCAACCAACAACCTAAACTGTGGCTTTTGAGCCTGGAAAAATTTAGAAGGAGAGTGGACTATGTCTCAGGAATTGATAGATGCCATCACCGACATGCGTGAGGATGATGTGCTGAGAATCACCAATGAACTGCTGAACGGGGGTGCTTCACCGCTGGACATCTTGAACGCATGCAAGGCGGCGATGGAGGTCATTGGCCAGCGCTTTGAGACGGGCGAAGCGTTTATCCCCGAATTGATTCTGGCTGGCGAAATGATGACGGCCGTTTCCGACATCCTTAAACCGCGCATGGCTGAAGAAGCCCCGGGCGACAAGCTGGGCAAGATCGTTCTGGGCACGGTGGAAGGCGATATTCACGACATCGCCAAAGACATCGTCGTCTTCATGCTCGATCTGAATGGCTTTGAGGTTACCGACCTGGGCGTCGACGTCCCGGCGGCCAGATTTGTCGAGGCCGTCCAGGAAACCGGGGCTACCATCGTGGGGCTCAGCGGCTTCCTCACCCTGGCCTACGACCCGATGAAGGAGACCGTCGCCGCCCTACGCGAAAACGGCCTGAATGTGAAGATCATGATTGGCGGTGGGCAGATTGATGAACAAATCCGCGACTACACCGGTGCAGACGCCTACGGCCGTGACGCCATGGCCGCCGTCGCTCTGGCCAAAGAATGGGTAAAGGAGAGTTGAGTCATCATGTTTGTTAGACCTGATAATTGGAAAGAATTGTCTCCGATGGAACGGCGCAAGGTGCGCCTGGATAACTGGCAGAACGCGCCGGTGCAATTTATGAGCCCGGAAGCAGAAGCCAATTACAAAGAGCGGATCGGCCGTTTGCGCAAGATTTACGACATGGAACCGCACGATCGGCCCATTGCCGACGGCTTTATGGGCGCCAATGAATACGTGGTGCGTCGCAAAGGCATGAACGGCAAAGACATGGTGTACAACCATGAGAAGCTGCGCGAACCACTGCTGGAGTTCCACAACGAGTTTCAGCCGGATACGGCCGTTTCTCCTCTCCCTTACCCCGGCAAAGTGATGGACCTGCTCAACTACCAGACCTACATCTGGGGCGGCCAAAAGCTGCCGGACGAGCTCACCATCCAGGCCGTCGAAGGCGAATACATGATGGCCGACGAATACCGCGTCTTTGCCGCCGACCCCACCGACTTCTGGCTCAAAAAATACATCCCTCGCGTCATGCCCGCCCTCGGCCCGCTGGCCATGCTCACCGAGTTCCCCCGCGTCTCCGAAAACGTGGACCTCATCGACATGATCCTGCCCTTTGGCCTGCCGCCCTTCCAGGCGATGCTGCAAACTCTCATGGAAGCGGGCAACGAGTTGATGAAGATGCTCGGCGCGGTTGGGCAAACCGGCGCGATGATCGCCGCCTCCGGCTTCCCCAGCATGGGCTTCAACATCGTCAAAACGCCGTTTGACTACCTGGGCGATACCCTGCGCGGCACCAAGGGCATCCTCACGGATATGTACCGCCGCCCGAACGATTTGCTGGCCGCCTGCGAAGCGTATGTGCCGGTGCTCATCAACGCCGTCGTCAACGCCAGTGACCGGAACGGCGCACCCGCCGCCCTGTACGTGCTGCACAAAGGGGCCGATGCCTTCATGTCTCAACCCCAATTCGAGAAGTTCTACTGGCCAACCTGGAAACAGGTGATGATGGGCCTGTACGAAGAAGGCATCGTTAGCTACCTGTTCATCGAAGGCTCCTACAACAAACGGCTGCAAAACCTGGCCGAAATGCCAGAGAAATCCCTGGTGTGCCACTTTGACCAGACCGAAATGGGGCCAGTTAAGGACATCTTGAGCGACAAGCAGATCATCGCCGGGAATGTGCCGGCTTCCTTGATGGCCACCGGCACGACGGATGAAGTGCGCGCTTACTGCGGCAACCTGATGGACCTGTTTGGCGATGCGCCCGGATACATCATGGCTCACGGCTGCTACTTTGAAAATACCACCGATGACAAGATGCGTGCTTTCATGGATTCGGTTAAGCGGTAAAATTTCGTGTAGAAAATATTAAAGTTGGAAAGAGTAAGCATTCCCAGTAGCGAACTGGCTCAGCTATCAGTTTTTGGGGATGCTTGCTCTTTTTTTTGCCAGGTAGATTTGTGACTATGAACCAAACCAGAATTGTTCAAGCAGGTGAGGGGCGGGGACCGGCCGTAACCACACCCACCTACGCCTGGGTAATCCTCTTTGCCGTTTTCATCGCCAGCGTGGCCGCCCCGCTGAACCAGAACAAAGTGCCGCCTCTGATGCCCGTGCTGATGCAGGCGTTTGAGATCACCTTGAGCCAGGCTGGGCTGCTCATGTCGGTATTTAGCATCACTGGCTTTGTGCTGGCGCTGCCCGCCGGGTTTATCATCCAGCGCTTTGGCCCCAAAATCACCGGGCTGATTGCGCTGGCCAGCCTGGTAGCGGGCGCCGCGTTGGGCGCGGTGTCTGGCAGTATGAGCCTGCTGCTGGCCAGCCGCGTCATCGAAGGTGTGGGCATGGGCTTAATTGCCGTGGTTGCCCCGTCTGTGATTGCCCTCTGGTTCCCCCGCGAAAAGCAGGGCATGCCGATGGGCCTCTGGGCCACCTGGGTACCCATGGGCAGCATTCTGATGCTGCTTCTTGCGCCGCGCATGAGCACCACCTGGGGCTGGCCGTCGGTCTGGTGGTTTGGCGCAGTGTTTGCCCTGGTGGCGCTGCTGCTGTTTGCCTGGCTGCTGCGAATGCCGCCCGCTGAGCCGGGTTTGCTGGCAGAGGCCGCGCTCGCGCCCAGCCTGCGGCAGGCCCTGGCTAACCGCGACATTTGGCTGCTGGCGTTTACCTTTTTCTGCTTCAACCTGGTCTTTTTCCCCCTGGCGACATACTACCCTACGTTCCTGACTGAGGTGCGGGGTTACACCCTCACCGCGGCTGCTTCGGTGGCGAGTGTGTCAACGGCCGTTGTCCTCATCTCGGCGCCATTGGCGGGCTGGTTGTCTGACCGGCTGGGTTCGCGCAAGCTGGTGTTGACCGTTCCTTTTCTGCTGGTAGCTGGCCTGCTGTTTTTGCCCTTTCGGGTTGTTGGCTGGCAAATCATCGTTTTTTTTGTGGTGCTGGGTCTGATTGCCGGGGCGGTGCCCACCGCCACCTTTGCCGCCGCGCCAGAGGTGATGAAGTCGCCCCAACAAGCTGGACTGGGCCTGGCGGTGATCATGTTAGGCCAGAATCTGGGCATGTTTGTCGCCCCCGTGTTGTTTGGCGCGCTGGTCGAGACGAGTGGCTGGGTGACGGCTGGACTCTGGCTGATTCCATTTGCCCTCGTAGGTTTTGTGGCGGGGCGGCTGGTAAAAATGCGCTGAAATCTTAACAATCAATTAACCGCTTTTTTTAAACTTTATGGTAAAATGCGCCCGAATTTGGCTAAAACATTGTGAAAAATTTAGCCAATGAGCATATTAAAAAGGTTGTTACAGGTATTACGAGCCTGATCGATTTGGTAGGATCGATCAATTGCAAGGAGAAGAACATGGTTGCAGTCCTGCTCTTAAATGCAAGCTACGAACCCCTGGCAGTGATTCCAAAAAAGCGGGCGTTGTCTTTGCTGCTGCGCGAAGTGGTAGACGCAGCAACGGAGGAAGTGGTGGCTCTTTCCGGGTCAGCCACGTCCCTGGAGATTCCCACGGTGCTGCGGCTGCGGCGGTATGTGAACGTGCCCAAACGGGGTGCTTCCTGGAGCCGTCGGGCGGTGATGCGTCGGGACAACTTCACCTGCATTTACTGCGGCGTGCAGCCGGGCAGTCGGCAGGGCGGCCGTATGTTGCGTCACGTTGATTTTTCAGTGGATCACATTGTGCCGAAGAGCCGCAACGGCCGTAACACCTGGACCAATACCGCCTGTGCCTGCTCCTCTTGCAACAACCGCAAAGGCAACCGGCTGCCCCACGAAGCGGGCATGCACATGCTGTGGGAACCCAAAACCCCCCGCGTCGATTACCTGGTGGCCTCGGGCGATATTCCCGAAGCGTGGAAACTGTATTTGCAGATGTAGTTTTCTGCGTGACATTCATCAAAAGTGCCTGTGCCGTTCTTCACTGTTGAGGAACGGCCGTTTTTTTTACACTGGCCAACAGATTGTGTTAGATTTGTTGGATCATCAATAAGGAAGTGGACGATGGCACATGTAGAATGGATCAAACTGGGCACCAAAAATTGCAACCTGGTTAACGGGGAAGTCGAATTGTTTGAGAAGCGGGTTTACCCCGTTGGCCTTATCAACAAAGGTGGCGAGGAGTACCGCGTCCTGGCCCGTAAATGTTCGGCCGGTTACCAATGTAACCACATGGAAGATCCCTGCCAGTGGGTTGATCAAGAGGGAGACGGCCGTTTATACAACCATTAACTGTCGCTCGTTCTCTACAGAAATGAGAGATTTCCAGGCGACCTGTCCTTCTGGCAGGTCGCTTTTGCAGTGCCTGAATATGAGAAAACACCCAATTTGATGACTTTCTTATAAGTATGTGTTATTCTAAGCTCCGTGATTAATAAGTAACGATCTTTCGCTATACCTGCCTGATTCCAACTTTTGAGCCTCTACGCTCCTGCCGAGCCAATCGCCATAGTTAGACACAGTTTAGGAAACGACCATCAACAACAGTTAACGACGCCTGGTGAAATTTACCTGGGCGCGAATCTGGATGCTGGGTGGGTCTACAAAATAAATTACAGGCACGGCCGTTTTCCGGCGTGCTTCATTCGATCGATTCGATTGACAAACAATCGAAACAAACAAATGCTGGCCCACACTATTCGGGCGGCAAAGGATTTAGATTAAAAACGTTTTATGAGTAAAAATTTGAAGATTATTCCCTTGGGCGGCCTGGGGGAGATTGGTAAGAACATGACCATTTTGGAATACGGCCGTAACCAAATCATCGTTGATTGTGGGGTGATGTTCCCCGAAAATGATTTGTATGGAATTGACCTCGTCCTGCCAGACTTTCAGTACGTGATTGAAAATAAAGACACTGTGCGCGGCATCGTGCTGACGCATGGCCATATGGACCACATCGGCGGGCTGCCTTACCTGCTCAAGCAGGTTAATGTGCCGGTCTACGGCACCGACCTCACCCTGGGCATGGTGGCGAGCAAGCTGGAAGAAGCCGGCCTGCTGGAGCACGTGACCCTGGAGCGGATTGACGACACCCAGACGCTGCACTTAGGCCCGTTTCGGGTCAGCCCGTTTGCCGTGGCCCACTCCAT
>CAUJGI010000216.1 GCA_963169155.1 Chloroflexota bacterium | reverse complement strand
CAAACGTGCCATCGGCATTGGGAATGAAGAAGGCGTAGTTGATATGGGTCAGCCGGTCATACGGGATAACTTCGGGCACGACGGCCCCGGTGGCGTAGGCAATCACGCGAAAAGGTGTTTCTGGCATAGGGGTTTCCGTGGGGGTAGGAACGGCCGTTGCTGCCTGCTCCTCCGTCACCTCAGCAGCGCCACACGCCACCAGCAGAACGAGGAGCAAAAGAAACTGTAGCCACTTTCCCACAGGTTTTCTGTTCACGGCGCAGGCTGTCCAACCGGCTCATTGTAAAGATGGCAGAGAGAGTCGGATAACGTTTGGCGGGTAACGGCCGTTGCCTTGACCCCCGCCTGCTCCATCCCTAAAATCACGCTGCCCATCACCGGGGGAGCCGCCAGGTGAACCTTGCGGGCCTGCGGCGCAAAAGCAGTCAAAGCCTGCCACATCGGGTCGATTAACAAAGGTCCCCCCTTAAACAAACTGCCGGACAAAACCACATCAAATGTTTCCCCGGCAAAATCAAGCTGCCGGATCACCGCTTTGGCCATCTCTGCCAGCTCCTGACCGGTCCAGCGCAGCAAATCCAACGCCACGGCGTCCCCCTGCCGGGCCACGGCAAACACCAGCGGCGCGGCCCTGGCATTCACAGAGAGAGAGCCGCTGGTATACCCTTCCAACAAATCCTCCAGACTTTTGGCCCCGGCAAACGTGATAAAGGCATCCGTTAACGCCGTAGGCTGGCCCCGTTTGGTCCATTCAAAAGCGACCAACTGCATCGCCCGCCATACCAGCTCGGAAGCCCCGGCAAATTCGCCCATGCGGTAACCGTGCCCGGTCACCCGCCCTTCGCGCTGCCGTTCCCGGTCCCAGCCCCGGCAGTTGCACCCGGTACCGGCAATCAACGAGACGCCCCAGCCCGCTTCGCTGGCGGCTAGCAGCGGCGGCACACCATCGTTCACAAACATCAAGGGGCAGGTGAGATTGAGCTGATCGAGCACCTGCAGCATGTCTGCTTTTTGCGAGGGCCAGTCGTAACCGGCCAGGCCAAAACCCGCCCCGGCCAGATGATCGACCGCAATGTGGGCCTGGTCCGTGGCCTCGGCAAACCCTTGCTTTAAAGCGCGAAGCATGCCATCGTAGCCAACTACTTCGTAGTTGCCCGACCCCGACTTACCGAAGCCAACAATGTGCCCGGTTTCATCGGCAATCGCCACGTGGGTTTTGGTGCTGCCCACGTCTACCCCAACAAAATAGCGCATGCGTTTTCCTTGTTTTAGCTCCAGAATTGAGGGAGATACGGCCGATGTACCGCCAACATATCGTCCAGCACGGCCTGCAAACGCTCGACGGGCGGGCCAAGCGGGTGCGCCAACAAGGCTTCATAAGCGGCTTTACGATCCCCATGAACGGCCGCTTCCACCGTGAGCAGTTCATATGCCTTCACCTGGGCCAGCAAACCAAACTGGGCCGACGGCAGCGGGGGCGCAGGCAGCGGCTGCAAACCATCCCGCCGCACGATTGCTGGCATTTCCAGCACCCAATCGGCCGGCCAGCCAGCCACCGCCCCGCGGTGCGGAATGTTCACCACGTGCGTTTCGCCCAGGTCGTTGTAATGGGCATTCAGCAGCTGCGTGGCCACGGTGGAATACCAGGCACCGCCGCGCTTCATCAAGTCCGCTGGCGGTTCAGCCAGCTGCGGATCGGCATACTGCGCCAGCAGCCCATCTTCGATGGCCATCACTTCTTCCGCCCGCGACGGCGGCCACTTGTCCTGCTCCTTCATCTTTTTCGGCGTGGAGTAGAAATATTGCAAGTAGTAGTTGGGGATCATTTGCAGCACATCGATGAGGGCTGGATCCCACTCCGGTTCGTCGTCGGCACGAAGTTTGGCCAGAAACTGCTGCATGACGTGCGGCCAGACCTCCTCGCCATCCACGGTGAAGCCCCGGTGCCAGGAGAGATGGTTCAGCCCCAATGTGTTCAGCTCTGCCTGATCGGGCGCAAAGCGCTTGCCGATCGCCAGCTCCAGCAGATCCAGAATCTTCATTTTGGCGGTGATGGGCACGTTGCACACACCGACGCTGGGCACCTCGGGCGCGTAGCGGCTCAGTGCTTCGGTTACCAGGCCAGCCGGATTGGTAAAGTTCACCAACATCGCGCCCGGCTGGGCCACTTCTTGCATATCGCGGGCAATGCTCAGGATGACGGGAATGGTGCGCAGGGCCTTGGCCATGCCGCCGATGCCGGTGGTTTCCTGGCCAATGAGGCCGTGGCGCAGCCCCAGGTATTCGTCTTCGCGCCGGGCCTGCATTTGCCCTACCCGCAATTGGGTGGTGACGTAGGTGGCTTGGGTGACGGCCGTTTTCTGGTCAGTCGAAAGTATGACGTCAAATGGCGCGCCCTTCGCCGCCACCATGCGCTGCGCAAAACCGCCCACCACCGCCAGACGTGCTTCATCAATGTCTACCAGCCACAGTTCCGTTAAGGGAAACTGCTCAATCCGTGCCAGAAATCCATTTACCAGTTCCGGTGTGTAGGTGGAACCTCCACCCATGACAGCGACCTTCAAGATGCCACCTTTGCCTTCTTATTTTTCTACGCCAGTAATCACAATGCCCTGTACAAAGAAGCGCTGCGCAAAAACAAACAGCAGCAAAGGCGCCAGTAGAGCCATTAACGACCCGGCTTGAATGAGCTGCGGGCTGGAACCATATACACCGTTAAACGTGCGTAGCACCACGGAAATCGGCTGCGCATCCCGGTTGGTGGAGAGATAAATCAGCGGACCAAAGAAGTCATTCCAGGCAAACACAATGTGGAACACCGTAACGGCCAGCAGCACCGGGTAAGACTGCGGAATAATTACCGACCACAACACTCGCAGCGGCCCGGCCCCATCGATCATCGCCGCCTCATCCAGAGCGCGTGGCATCGTCATGAAATATTGCCGCAGCAAGAACACGTTATATGCATTGGCGAAAAAGTGCGGCACAATCAACGGTAGCCACGTACCCACCCAGCCAATCTTTTGGAAGAACGTGTACGTCGGAATCACCGTGACAAACGCGGGCAAAAAGATAGTGGAGATGAGGACAATAAACAGGAAATCACGACCCGGGAACTGGAACCGGGCAAAGCCATAAGCCACCAGCGTACAGGAAATAAGCGTGCCCACCAGGGTAGTCATGGCATAGAAGAACGTATTCCACATAACTTTTGGAATTTCGATGGTCTCCCAAACTTCGCTGTAGTTGCTCCAGGCAGGCGCTAACTCCCACGGCCGATCCAGGGCACGCCACGAAACAGTACAGGCAAATTCACCGCGTTCAAGATTACCCGGGTCAATAAACACACTTTCCCGCAGCCCTTTGTCCACAATAGCCAGGCTTCGTTCCGATGTGTCGTTTTCGCTGCCTACACAGGTATTCATAGGCACCGTATACTGCTCTAACTCCTCTCCATTAAATTCAAAAGACGCTGACTCCGCTGGCCAAATCGGTGATCCCACAGAGGTAATCTGGCTTTGGGATTTCAGCGACGTAAAAACCATGAAGGCAAATGGGGACAAAAAGATAAACAGCAACGCCAGCGTTATTAAGGTAACCAGTCCCGACTTCCCTGCATTCATGAATTCTCTTTTTCTTTTTCTGCTGTCCATTTCTCTTTCCTCACTGGTGGACCATGTAATTGGGAAAGGTTTCTCAAAAATGATTGACGTCAAATTTGCCAATTACCTGAGTAAACCGCACCAAACACACGCCTTTTTCTTTCAAGAATTTTGTGCGGTTTACCTAACGGCGGCCTTCACCGGCGTAAAAGACCCAATAACGCGCCGTGCCAAACAAAACCAGGGTAACTAAAAGAATAATGGCAAACAGCAACCAGGCCATGGCTGAGCCGTACCCCATTCTTTGAAAAGTAAAAAATGTCTTATACAGATAAAGATTAAAGAAGTTGGTTGCACCCCCAGGACGGCCTGTGCCATTATTCACCACAAGCGGTACCAGGAAGTATTGGAACAGACCCACGATGCTCAAGGTAATGTTATAAAAAACCACCGGCGAAATCATGGGAAACGTGACTTTCCAGAACTGCTGCCACTTGTTGGCGCCGTCGACCTTGGCAGCGTCATAAAGTTCGGTGGGAACACCCTGAAGGCCAGCTAAAAAAATAAGCATGGCATTGCCAATGCCCCAGATGCCCAAAATGACATAAGCCGGGTAAACCCAGTTGACGTCGTTGGCCCAATTCGGCACGCTCTCGCGGGGGAAACCAAGGAACATCAAAGAACGGTTAATCCAACCCGTCTCTGGATTCAGCATACCGCCCCACAAAAAGATAGCCGCCACAAAAGGAATAATGTAAGGCATGTAAAACATGCTGCGGAAAAAAGATTTCCCTTTCAAATGAGGGCTGTTTAACAAAACCGCCAGGGCGAGAGGCACGATAATGCCGACCGGCAAAGCAATCAGGCCAAATCTGATGGTGATCCACAATGACCCCAGGGTGCCGCCTTCCCGAGACCAGATTTGGGGGTCTTTCATCATGGTGGCATAGTTTTCCAACCCGATGAAATCCGGCTGCGTCAAAATGCCGTCGGTGATTCTGAGATCAAGGAAGCTGAAAATCAGGCTGGCAAATAACGGCAGCATGGTGAACAGCACAAAGCCAATTAACCAGGGTGAAAGAAAGGTCAAGCCCCATTTCATCTCCCGGCGTCTGAGCGACGACAGTTTTCGGTAGCTTTTTAAAGAAGGTAGCTTAGGAACACCGCTGCTTAGTTCTTGTAACATTGTCTCTTCTCCTCTAAATCAAGCCTATAAAGCTTTCATCACTTAAAACTCTGTGTTTTCAGTTTATGAAAGGTCTCGATAGTCTCTAGCAAGCTGCTCTTCTCACACGCTCACCAGATGGGCTCCCGACCACTGGTCTGAATCATACATGAATTAGTTTAGCGGGAGTGACGCCCGGCTCAAAATATTGGCGGCGGCACCTACATTTTGCAATGCTTCCCAGAGCATTACAGAGTAAATGAGTGGACTGCCTGACTTGGTGCAAGACAGCCCACCCATTTCTACCGGTGGCAAACGGCTAAACTATCTGTTGTAAATAACGTTTACGTCTTCGATCAGTTTGGCCCATTCAGCATCAAAGTCCAACTCTTCCGGTGAGGTGTTTTGCAGCAGATCAAAGAAAGCCTGCTCACGATTCCACGACTCCTGATGGTTGGGTTGATACTGCTCAGCGCTGGGGGCGTCCGGGTAAGCCAGGCCAGCTTTGAAGACTTCCCAGGTCTCGGGCAGCACAAAGGGATAGTCGTTTGATTTGACGGCGAAGAAAGGTTCCTGCTTTTCAGCGATAGCGGGCATAGCCCCATAGACTGGCAGCAGTTTGTCGGCACCATTCGTGATGAGGTAGGTCAAAACGGTGAAAGCTTCTTCAGGGGTGTCGGTGCCTTTCCAGATACGGAAGGTGTCGGCATCAACACGGCCGTGGTACTCACCATCGTCGCCCAAGGGCAGGGTGCCGGCCTGGAACTCAAGGCCCGCATCTCTAAACTCACCCAGGCAGCAGGTATACCACAGGGGGGTGATAGCCATCGCGGCACGGCCGCTGTTGAAGAGGTTGCCATTGCCAAATTCGGGGGAACCGGACAGCGCGCCGTTGGCAATAAAGGGTTGTTCACCCCAAATACCATCGTAGAACCATTGAATGGCTTCTTTCCATTCGGCCGGGTATTCGAGGGAGTAGTTGCCTTCTTCGCCAGCAACAATGCGCGTAGCTCCAGCACGGTAGGAAGCCATGTAGTTGACATGGGTCTGCCACTGCGGGCTGTAGCCAACCTGAACGATCTGGGTGCGGTCGAAGCCTTCATCCAGTGAGTTGTTACCGTTGATGTCAATGGTCATACGGCGGGCAACCTCGGTGAAGGTATCCCAGTTCCATTCCACCATTTCACCATCCAATTCGTACATGTCGCCGTAATTGGAGGGCGGGTAGGCCAGATCCAGTTCATCAAACATGGCGGGTACGTAGTAAACGGCCGCAGGGAACACCGCAAACGGCAAGCCAACCTGCCCATCTTCTGTCTGGTAAGAATCAATCAGGGCCGGGTCAAAAATAGAGGTATCGAAACCAGAAGATTCAATGTACGGACCAATATCGAGCCATTGTCCCTGGAAGGCGTTGGAACCAGTCCAACCCACCGGGCCAACGATGTCGGGGCCGCTCCCGGAAGCAATTTGGGTGGCCAGGGCGTCAACGGCCGCTTCGTTCGGCACAATTTCCATAATCAGCTCAATTTCGTCCTGCGAGCTGTTGAAATCGGCCACAACTTCTTCTTGAACCGCTACCTGCTGCGCGTCCGTGCCGGTACCCAAACCAACAAACCAGCGGATTTGCACACGGTCACCGGTGCTGGCGGCTTCTTCTTCAGCGGGCGCTTCGGCTTCTTCTGGTTCGGTTTCGGTGGTTGTCGTGTCGGTACTGGCATCACTTTCGGTGTCAGTGGTGGACTCTTCTGTGGTTCCCCCACCACATGCAGCCAATGCCAGGGCAAAGATGAAAAACAAGACTAACAGCTTATATCGTACTTGATTCATTATCTTCTCTCCTTAAAAAGGTTATGGTGAATTATGTAAAAGCCGTCATGATTCCTGAACTGAGTCAACTTACCAGGCACAGGAACCCCTAGACCCAACAAACAATGAATGGATTCTTCGACATCACAATTGAGTTTATGAACGCGCTTGCCTCACCTCCTTTGGTACGTGCAGGGATAAGCAGCCGGAAAACGTAGAGGCTGCCAGCCACAAACATGGCGGGTAACGGCCGTTTCCTACGTCTATTTACCGCGACGCGGACAGGCTACAAGAACGGCCGCTTCAAACAATGTACGCTGTTCAGTTAAGATTCTTTACAACCACAGGACTGACGCAAAATCATTTCTGTGGGTAATAAAGTAACAAGCTCGGGTTCTTTTTTCTCTAGTAAACAAAAAAGTTGACGGGCAACAGATTGCCCAACCTTTTCTGTAGGTGCTCGCACAGTTGTCAAAGGGGGTGACATAAAGGGCGCCATGAGCGAATCATCAAACCCAACCACGCTAATGTCGTCAGGGATTCGGTAGCCCGCTTCCTTTAACGCATCATAAACGCCAATGGCCGCATCGTCGTCGCCAGCAAACACCGCATCAAAATCGGGATGATGGGGGTCAGACAGGAAACATTTCAACGAGTTGTAAGCAACTTCACTCTCAAAAGAGCCAGCCAAAACCAGCCGCTCATCAAAGGGAATGCCGTGCTCTTCCAAAGCCGCGCGGAAGCCTTCTTCCCGCCAGTGTGCATCTTCCTGTTGCTCAGAACCACGCATCAAAATAATACGACAGCGGTTATGCACCGTAATCAGGTGGTTGATCAGTTTCCGCGTCGCCGCCTTGTTTTCAATTGTCGTAAAGGGTATCGCCCATGAATTTGCGGGCGTTTTATGAATTAGGACAATGGGAAAGTCCCGCTCATAGAAAGAAGCAATTTCTTTATCGTTTAAGCTGTCGGCAAAAGCAATAATTCCGTCGGTGTTGTGCGGCCCTAGGGGCAGGTTCGATTCTGCTCGCAAATTGGAATGGTAAGAGGCAACCAGTAAGTTGTAACCATTTTCCCGAACGACGCCTTCCACACCAGCCAGGAGGGGGCCAAAAAATGGATTGTGCATGTTGGTCAACAGCAGGCCAACCGCGTTTCTGGTAGATAATGCCAGCTGGCGGGCTGTCTCATGAGGCACGTAATCCAGCTGATCCATTACCGCTTCAATGCGTGCCGCCAGCTTTTCAGAAACCGGTGCATTTTGGTTAATGTACCGACTAACGGTCGCTACAGAAACACCGGCTTTACGGGCAACATCACGAATGGTAATTGAATGGGAGCGTTTGGTCATAAAATTGCACTTTTATGTAACCGGTTACGTAACCGGTTACATTGTTACATACTTATCAAAGCCTGTCAACATTTTTGGCAAATTTACACAAAGCGCGTGATGCCCTTCCCCGTTTTTCGGTTTGCCAGTTGCAGATATAATTTGCCCTTCTATGCACCTACAGGAAAAACTTGCAGCCCTATTCAACATCCGACCCGGCGAAGGACGGCTCATTACGCTGGTGATGCTCGCAGCCATTTTCGCCTTCCTGGCCGACAGCTTTCTGGTGACTGCCGCGTATGCCCTCTTCCTCACCACCTTCGACACATCAGCCATTTCCTATGTCTATGTGGGGATTAGCATCGCTGGCATTTTGGCCTCTTTTTTTTACTTGAAGGCCAGCCGCCGTTTTGGCCTGATGGCCACCGTGCTGGGGAGTCGGCTCATTTTTGCACTGCTGCTGGCCGTTATCTGGCTGTTGCAAGGACGCAGCACAACCTGGCTGCTGGCGGCGCTGCCCGTGCTGCAAGGGGTTTACCAAAGCCTGGTCAATACCTCATTTTGGAATATCAACGGCCGTCTCTTCGACCTCCAACAGGCCAAACGGCTATTTGGGCTGATAGGCGCCTCGGGCACGATTGGGTACATGCTGGGCGGCATGTTTGCCCCCCTCCTTATTGCCATCTGGGGCACCGAAATCCTCCTGGGTGTGTCGCTACTCTCCATGGTCATCTCGCTGGGTGCCGGGTCGCTGCTGGCCAGACGTTATGCCCATCTCTTGCAAAACCCGGCCATTACCCCCGCCGAGGTTGAGACACCCCAACCCACGGCAGGCAAGGAACGGCCGTTCTGGCAAACCCCGTACGTCTTACAAATCATCGGCGGTTACCTCTTTTTTGTCGTCGCGTACCACTTCATCGAAGCCCTGTTTTATTCCCAGGCCGAAAGCGTCTTTGCCGGCGAGGCCCGGCTGGCCAGCTTTTTGGCCCTCTTTGGCGCCGTGGTCAGCTTTTCTGGTTTGTTGGTCGAAATCCTGGGCACCAGCCGGTTCTTGACCCGGTTTGGCGTACAGGGGCTGCTGCTGCTCAGCCCCACCGTGTTGATTAGCCTTGTCGCGCTTAATGCCATCATTGGCCTGTTCGGCGCGGCGCTCATCGTCTTGTTCACCTTCATCACCCTGGCCTATTTTGCCGAAAACATCCTGAACGCCCTGGATTACGTGGCCATCAGCGTTTTGTACCAACCCCTGCCGCCCACCCAACGCACCACCGTGCAAACCCTGCTGGATGGCGCAGTGGGGCCAGCGGCCACCGGCATCAGCGGAGTTTTGCTGCTCATCGTTTTAGAGCTGTTCGGCGAGGCGGCGCTCTTGCCCGTGCTGCTGCCCATCATGCTGGCCTGGCTGCTGGTTGCCAGCCGCACGGCACGCATGTATCCCCAACAGCTGCAGCAAGCGCTGCGCAACCGGGCACTGCAGGGCGTGCAACGGGTAAACCTGGACGCCACCGGGCTGGCCATCCTGCAAGCGAGCCTGACCGATCCCGAACCAGGCCCGGTGATTTATGCCCTGGACACCTGGCAGCAGCTGCAGCCCGACCTGCTGCCAACGTATTTTCCCGCACTGCTTAACCATCCTTCCCCCGTAGTTCAACTTGAAGTATTGCAGCGCATTGAACGGTTGACCGCACGCGCCACGCTAACGGCCGTTCGACAACTGGCAGAGCAGGCCCCCACGCCGCTTTTACGCGGGGCAGCCTGGCGCGTGTTGATTGCCGTCGGCGGTCCACCCGAAGCGATAGAAGAGCTGAATGCCCTGCTGAACGCGCCGGAACCGGAAGAGCAGCAAGGGGTCATGATTGGCCTGCTGCGCAGTGGCGACCTGGAAGGCATCCTGGCTGCCGGGGACTTGCTGTCCACGCTACTGCGTTCACCTCGCCCAGAAGATCGAATTTTTGCCGCGCGGGTCCTGGGTGAAAGCGGCCTGCAAAGCGTCTACCGACCCATTTTGCGCTTGTTGGAAGACCCCCAGCCCCAGGTACAGCGGGCAGCGCTGCGCGCCGCAGGACAGCTAGACCAGCCCCGACTTTGGCCATTGGTGATCGCCTGTCTGGAACGGCCGTCTGTCCGCGCTACCGCCACTTCTGCCCTGGTAAACGGCCGTAAAACCGTGGTGCTCGCCTTGAAAACCGCCCTGGCCTCAGCAACTGCCCAGGCCAACCCGGAAGTGATGTTCCGCCTGGCGCGAATTTGCGGGCGGCTGCGCCAGCCAGAGCTGGCGGAAAGCTTGCTGCCGCTGGTTGAGTATCCCGATGACTTTGTGCGCACCGAGGCAATTCTAGCCCTGCAAGCCACTGGTTACCGTGCCCCCCATGGGCTGTCCCTAACCCAAATTCAGGTTGAGCTGGCCCAGGCTGCCTGGCTGCTGGCTGCGCTGGTTGACCTGACAAATAACGATTCGCTGAGCATGACGGCCGTACACGCCGCGCTGGAAGAAAGTATGGAGCGGCTGCTGCTGCGCCTCTTTGGCTGGCTGAGCCTGACCCATGATCCGGTGGCGGTGAGCAAGGTGCAAGACGTTTTGGGTCTCAACCGCTGGTCGGGCGGCGCGGCGGCACCGGAGCAGCACGCCTACGCCCTGGAAATGCTGGATTTGATCGTGGATCGCAAAATATTAGCCAGCGTGCAGGCGCTCCTGTCTGAAGATTCGTCAGACAGGCGTCTGGCCCAACTGATGCCCCTGTTTCCCCAGGCTTCTATGTCCGCAACCGATCGGTTGGCAGCGATTGTGGGTGGGCAGGCCAGCCAGTTCACCTCTTGGCTGCGTTCGATTGCCTTGTACGCCTGGCAGGAGCTGGCTCCCACACGTGGTGAACTGTTAACGGCCGCGGCTCTGGATTCTCATCGTTTGGTGCGCGAAACGGCCGTGTGGGCGCTACAGCACCACAACCATTCCATCCCCACCCAGAAAGGAGTACCTCCCATGCTGGTAACTATTGAAAAAGTCTTGCTCTTGAAAGTAGTTGATCTATTCAGCGAAACGCCAGATGAAATTTTGGTTGAAGTCGCCGAGCGTTTGCGTGAGGTTGTTATCCCAACCCACACAACTATTTTTGAACGGGGCGAACGCGGCGACAGCCTATACATCATCATTAGTGGTGGCGTGGAAGTGTTTAACGGCGACACTATCCTGGACCGGCTGGGACCGCGCCAGCTGTTTGGCGAAATGGCGCTGTTAGACGCCGAACCACGCGCTGCCTCGGTGCGCACCGTCACAGAAACCCGCCTGCTGCACCTGGATCAGGAAGCATTTTACGAATTGATGGATGATCGCATTGAAATTGCCTACGGTGTGATTCATGTCATCGTTAAGCGGCTGCGCATGAACATGCTGGAAGTGGCCCGGCTGCAAAACCAACTCATCAGCTAGGGGACGCCCGCCCTCTAGCCCGGCCCAAAACATGGGGCTTTTTCAGCCACAAACAGCGCTTCAGCGGTTAATTTCAGACCACTTAGGACTTTTGTACTATTCGCAACTCAATTTCTGCCGTGAGTAAAATATTGTTACGAAATTTTTATGATATAGCCTTGATTTGTTACCTCACATTCGTATACTTATCCCGGCTTAGCCTAGTACCCAACTGGATCGATAACACAACTTCGTTGTGGCCAAAGAATCGGCAATTTTTGCTCACAACACATTCTTTGCTCAGGGGGGAAGGCCAACTCAAATCACCTGAGGCTTTACAATTTCTATACCTTTTTTGCAGTTGTTTTATAGCTTTGTTTAGAAGCACCTAGTTCCTTTATGCTATCATTGTTTAAAAACACGCTTGTGACGGTTGGCTAGAAGCCACCGCAAAGCACTGCTGGAATGTTGCATACCTTCACAATCTTCATCATTCCCCTGGCAAATCAACTGCAAATGATTGGGGCCCGGTCTTTCATCTGGCCACGTTGGCTGGTATAAAAACCGTTTTATTTAAGTTTCCCAGGTGAAGTTGTTGCTCATAAATTCAGGGAGACTGGACTCATAGAAACTATTTTTTTGTCCATGCAAGAGTCAAGTTAGTATCCGGCACTTATGCACCCAAAAACAAGCCAGCAGCCCGATTGGTACCTACTGCCACTTTCTGGGCCATCTTCAACCGATCTGCAGCAAAAATCATCCGTCCTCACGCGATACGTTCAACAGTACCCCAATCAAACTTTGGCCCAGATTGCCGCTTCACTTAATCGGGAAATGGTTGACCAACCTTACCGCCAGGCGGTCTTAGCAACGGATACCATCGACCTCATGGCCCAGCTGGCAAAAGCTGACGCGCCACACATCGTGCCGAATTCCGGCTTGCCCAAACCTCCGGTCATTTTTATGTTCCCTGGCATTGGTGACCATTACGGGAACATGGCCCGTGGTCTGTATACCAACCTGCCCTTATTTCAGGAAATATTTGCGCAATGCGATGCGAGTTTACGGCCGTTTCTGCACACATCACTCATTGACCTGCTGTACCCAGACGACGCCCTCCCCGAAGCTGCACCAGGGCTTGACCTGGCCGCCATGCTGGGGCGCAAAAGCGCCGCCCCCATTAACCCCAGCGAAGCTCGATTGCAGGAAACGGTCATTGCCCACCCACTGGTTTTCAGCGTGGAATATGCCCTGGCCCGACAGCTTCTGGCGTGGGGGGTGCAACCCCACGGGCTGCTTGGCTACAGCCTGGGCGAATACGTCGCCGCGACCCTGGCGGGCGTACTGCAACTGGAAGACGCTCTGATGCTTGTTGCCCGCCGCGCCCAGCTCATCCAGGCCCTGCCGCAAGGCAAAATGCTGGCCGTATCGCTGTCGCGTGAAGCAATAATCCCGTACCTCAACGAGCACGTTTCCCTGTCCGCCCACAATGGCGAAGCGCTGACAGTGCTGGCTGGGGAAGCAGCAGCGATTATCGATGTACAGCAGCAGCTGCTGGCCCGGCAAATTGCCTGCCGCCTGCTGGACACCACCCATGCCTTCCATTCACACATGATGGCAACGGCCGTAACCGAACTCAATCAGCTGGCTCACACCGTTACCTACGCCTCACCGCAAATTCCCTACCTATCTAATGTCACAGGCGACTGGATTACCCCCCAGCAAGCCACCGACCCCACCTATTGGGCCAGGCACATGTGCCAGCCGGTGCAGTTTTTCTCGATGTTGCAGAACTTGTTCCGGCAAGCGCCGCTGCTGAACCTGGTGGAAATTGGACCTGGGCAATCGTTGGGCGCGTTTGCCAAGCAGCACCCCTTGTGTAAGCAAGAACAATTCGCCAGGATCTACCCGACCCTGCGCTATTCCTACGACAACCAGGACGATCACTGGTTTTTGTTGTCAACCATGCGAAAGTTATGGCTTTCTGGCGTTGATTTGCAGTGGCAAACCCTCAACCCGGCGGCTTCGGCGCATCTGCCCGAAGCTGTTAACGCTCCGCAGTTATTTGCCACCCCCCAGCACAATCCAGAACCAGCCATGGAGCAGAAAGAACGCGGTGAGAAACGGCGGCAAAATCGGCTGCGTCGCCGGGATCACAGCAAATAATTCGTTTATCTAACGGCCGTTGGTGGAGCAGCTAACGGCCGTCGACCCAAAACAGAATAAGCTATAACAAACCGGCAAAGGTGATTCTTTTCGCTTTTGCCGGTGCAGTGCATTTTAAGTGAAGGAGCAACAAGTTGAACTTAAAACGGATCGGCGTCATTGGCGCAGGTGTGATGGGTGTGGGCGTGGCCCAAACCCTGGCCCAAACCGGCCATGACGTGGTACTAGTCGATATTTGTGACGATATTTTGGACCAGGCAAAGGGCCAGATTTATCAAAACATTCGCTTGAGCCGTCTGTTTAATCGCCCTCAGGCCAATGACAAAACCCCCGAAGAACTGATCGCCCAAATCGGCTTCACCACAGATTACCAGCAGCTGCATGACGTTGATTTTGTGGTGGAAAACAGCACCGAGAAGTGGGCCATCAAAAAAGAAATTTATCCCCAGCTAGACGCCATCTGCCCGAAACAGACCGTTTTTGCCGCCAATACCTCGTGCATCTCCATTACCCGCATTGGCTCCGTCACCAACCGCCCGGACAGAATTGTGGGCATGCACTTCATGAATCCTGTGCCGATGAAACCCACCGTCGAGGTGATTCGCGGTTATCACACCAGCGAAGAAACCCTGGCCACGGCCAAACAGTTTCTGGCAGGTATGAATAAAGACGGCATCGTGGTCAACGACTCGCCGGGCTTTGTCTCCAACCGCGTTTTGATGCTAACCGTCAACGAGGCGGCCTTTTTGCTGCACGAAGGCGTCTCCAACGCCAAAGACGTAGACGATATCTTCAAGAAATGTTTTGGTCACAAGATGGGTCCGCTGGAAACGGCCGATCTCATTGGCCTGGACACCATTCTCTACTCCATCGAAGTGCTGCACGAAAGCTTTGCCGACAGCAAATACCGCCCCTGCCCCCTCTTGCAAAAGATGGTGGACGCGGGACTGTACGGCCGTAAAAGCGGCAGCGGCTTTTATACCTATTAAAAAAACCCAAAACCCCAATTTTTTGTGAAACCGGAGGAAGTACACCAATGGAATCAGAAGTAAAACAGCAAATTCGCGCCTTTCTGGCCAAATACTTCAAAGATTATGATTTGCGAGACGACGAAGACATCTTTGCCGCAGGCTTCGTCAACTCCCTCTTTGCCATGCAGATTGTGCTCTTTATCGAGCAGCAAATGGGCATCAGCATCGCCAACGAAGAACTACAACTGGATAACTTCCGCACCATCAACGCGATGAGCCATTTGATCATAGGCAAAAAAGCACCGACAGCCTGAGCCACCCACCCATTCTGTAGCAGCTGATCACTCATGAAGTTTAGCCAGGAGGAGCACGACCAATGCTTGAGCATACTCAGCAAGATTTGTTGTTGGCCGAAACCAAAAAAGTAAAGGCCATCAAATGCGTGGTTTGGGATTTAGACAATACCGTATGGGAAGGCGTGCTGCTGGAAGGCGACACGCTGGTTTTGCGTCCCGGCGTTGCTGAAATCCTCAAAACCCTGGACGAGCGCGGCATTTTGCTCGCCATTGCCAGCCGGAACGCGTACGAACCGGCATGGGCCCAGCTAAAAACGTTTGGCATCGACCACTACTTCATCTATCCCCAAATCAATTGGAATTCCAAGTCGCAATCCATTGCCCAAATTGCCCAGGAAATCAATATCGGGATCGATACCCTGGCTTTTGTCGATGACCAGCCGTTTGAGCGGGAAGAGGTGAATTTCGCTCATCCCAGCGTGTGGTGCATTGATGCCGCCGATTTAAGCGGCCTGCTAGATCACCCGCGCCTGACGCCACGCTTCATCACCCCGGAATCCAAGCTGCGGCGGCAGATGTACCAGAGCGACATCCAGCGCAAAGTGGCCGAAGAAGAATACACCGGCCAGAATGAAGCGTTCCTGGCTGATCTGAACATGGTGTTTACCATCAAAACGGCTCGCGAGGAAGATTTGCAGCGAGCCGAAGAGCTGACGATGCGCACCAACCAGCTCAACACCACCGGCTATACCTACGCCTACGAAGAGCTTAACCAGCTGCGCCAGTCGGACGATCATCTGCTGTTTGTTTCCAGCCTGGATGACCGCTACGGCACCTATGGCACCATCGGCCTGGCCCTGGTGGAAAAAGAGCCGAATTACTGGACGGTGAAGCTGCTTTTGATGTCCTGCCGGGTGATGTCGCGCGGCGTTGGCACTAT
>CAUJGI010000215.1 GCA_963169155.1 Chloroflexota bacterium | reverse complement strand
ATCGGTGCGGCGGCGGGTAACGGCCGCATGAATCCCCGGCAGCGGATCAATCTTCTCAATCGGTGCATCGGAGCCAAACACGAGGGTGGCACCGCTGTTGAGCATCGTGCGCCAGGCATAGCTGTCCTTCGTGCGGCTGCCCCAGTGACGATCGGCCGTTTCCATATCCGAGGTAGCGTGAATAGGCTGCATCGAGGCGATGACGTCCAGTTGCGCCAGGCGGTGCTGGTCGGCGGGGTGAATGATCTGCACGTGTTCAATGCGGTGGCGCAGTTTGGGCACTTTTGGATAAGCTCCCGAGGCGTGGGCTTTAGCTTCCCGGTTTCTGACCGCTTCAAAGACGTCCAGCACGTCGTGGTTGGCCTTGTCCCCAATGGCATGGACGGTGACGCTGAGGCCGTTGGCGCTGGCTGTGCTGGCCTTGTTCATCATCTCCTCTTTGTCGGTGACCACAATGCCGTAATTGTTTGGCTCCCCTTCATACGGGGCAATCATTGACGCGGTGCGCGGCCCCAGCGCGCCATCGGCAAAGATTTTGACGCCGCCAATGCGCAGCCAATCGTCGCCAAAGCCGCTGCGCAGCCCCACGCCGATGGCGTATTCCAGCCGGTAAACGGGCACATTTTTCACCACGCGCAGCCCCAGCTCACCGTTTTGCTGCAGGGTTTGCAGGGCGACAAAACAGGCACGGCCGTCAAAGTCGTGCAGACCGGTAAGCCCCACCTGCCAGCAGGTGGTCTGCGCTTCACGCATCGCGGCCACCAGCTGGGCGTTGGCGGCTTTGGGGATGTGGCGCGTTACCAGGTCGATGGCGTCTTCGAAGAGAATACCGGTGGGCACGCCGTTCACGTCGCGCTGGATTTGTCCGCCAGGGGGATCGGCGCGGTGACCATCGATGCCCGCCAGGCGCAGAGCGCGGCTGTTGACCCAGGCGGCGTGCCCGCTGTGGTCGTTCAGGCAGATGGCTACATCCTTTGAGATGGCGTCCAGGTGGGCGGCGGTGGGGAACTCCATTTGGCCCCAGTCGTTGACGCGCCAGCCTCTTCCTTGAAGCCAGTCATCGGTGGTTGGTGAACGGTGAACGGTGGTTAGTTTGGCGGCGACGCGGGCCAGCGCCTCATCGAGCGATTGTGTGCCGCGCAGATCCACGCGCTGCAGGCTGAGGGCAAAGTGTTGGAAGTGGACGTGGGCATCAACCAGACCGGGCGTGACGCAACGGCCGTTTAAATCCACCACCTCGCCGCCCGCCGCCAGCAGCGGCCGTATTTCGTCGTCGCGGCCCACCGCCAGGATGCGGTTGTGGCGAATGGCCACGGCCGTTGCCATGGGCTGCTGCGGGTTTAGGGTGTGGATACGGCCATTCAGCAAAATCATCGTCGCAGACATGATATACTCCTTTTCCAACAAAGCGGCGCGGGTTATTAAAGGTATGAGAAGATCGTATCACATCGCGGGCTTTGCGGCAGGCAGTTTTGGTGCAACGGCCGTTCCCCAAGCCCGTATAGGCTGGCAGGAACGTTGTTTGTTTAGAAAAGGAGAGGCGCATGTTACACAATTTTAGAAGTTTAGGACCCGCTGGACGTCTGGCTGTGGCTGGACTGGTTTTACTGCTGCTGTTGGCCGGTATTCTCCTGATGTATCTGGTCTAAAAGGCCAACCTTTCAGGTAACAATCACACCCCTTCAACCTGAAAACGGTGAAGGGGTGTTTTGTTTGAGGAGGTACTGTGTCTCGTTTTCACAAAGTTGTTCGTATTGTCTGGCCGCTGGCCGGGCTCACAATGATGGGCTGGCTGTGGCTGTCGTTCCAGGCGCGGAACTTGCCGGAGGGGGTGATGGATTCGGATACGGCCGTTACCGTCACGGAAACCAGCCAGACCATCACCTTCCAGCCTACCGCCAACCAGGCCACCACGGGCCTGCTCTTCTACCCCGGCGCGATGGTGGAGCCGACCGCCTACGCCCCGCTGGCCCGCACCATGGCCGAGGCGGGCTACCTGACCATCATCGTCAAGCTGCCCTGGGGCACTGCCCCGCTGGCCCGTCACGAGGCGCAGCTGTGGCAAACCACGCAAACCGTTATGGCTGAAGCAACGGCCGTACAGCAGTGGGTGCTCAGCGGCCATTCACGCGGCGCGGCCATCGCGGCGCGCACCGTTTATGCGCATGAAGGCAGCTTTGCCGGATTGGTGCTGATAGGCACCAGCCATCCCAAAGAGGCGGCCTACAGCCTGGCCAATGCCCAAATCCCCGTTGCCAAGATTTACGCCACGCAAGATGGTCTGGCCAGCCAAGCAGAGGTCGAAGCCTTGCGGGGCTATTTGCCAGAAGCGGCGGAAATGGTGGAAATTGAAGGGGGCAACCATGCTCAGTTCGGCTATTACAACACGCAGTTGGGGGACAATACGGCAGCGATTAGTCGAGAAGAGCAGCAGGCAGAAACGGCCGCATTCCTTCTCACCTTTCTCAACAACCTGACCCCATAAAAAAATGCCCGCCTCATCCCAATGAGGCGGGTTAAACAAGGAGTTCAGATACGGCTTCGCAGATTGTTTCCTACCGGACTCAGCCCTGCATAGGACCAATTAACCAGTACCCTTGTAATGGGTTGTGTAAGCCTGGGCATAGAATATACGGCGAACGGCCATAAACCTGTAAATTCCCAGTGAAACCATTGTGAATGGCCCGTAAAGAGCATAGACTCGCCGCTCATTTGGTCAGGTTTTATGGCTATAATGACAACCATTACTTACAGGATTTACGCATTTACTGATTGATGAGCCGTGGATGACGTGAATTTTACGAACTTTAAGGCAGTTTTGCCCTCATTCGGGAAATCTGCGGCTAAAAAACTTATCTGCGTAAGCCCTAACTTATTCAAAAGATCATATTGGCACATCGATGAACCCACCCAATTTTAAGCAAGAAGCAGAGTCGATTTTTGAGGAACTGGTTGCCACCCCGCGCGATTTACACCAGCATCCCGAACTTGGTTTTGAAGAGACCCGCACCGCTGGAATGGTCGCCGAGCGGCTCAACGAGTATGGCTTTGAGGTCCAGGCGGGTGTAGGTCAAACTGGCGTCGTGGGGCTGCTGGAAGGCCCCAAGGCTGGCCCCACTGTATTGCTGCGCTTCGACATGGATGCCCTGCCAATTCAGGAAGAAACCGGGCTGCCGTTTGCTTCGCAGAATGCGGGCGTGATGCACGCTTGCGGCCACGATGGCCATGTGGCGATGGGGTTGGGCCTGGCCAGGATCATGTCCCGCTACCAGGAAAATATTGCCGGTACGCTCAAATTTGTCTTCCAGCCCGGCGAAGAAGGGCTGGGCGGGGCCATTGCCATGATCGCCGACGGCGTTTTGGAAAATCCCAAGCCTGACGTGGCCCTGGCGATGCATTTGTGGACGCCCGAGCCATATGGCAAGGTGCGGGTGACCAATGGGCCGTGTATGTCTTCTTCCAGCGTCTTTACCCTGACTGTTCAGGGCAAGGGTGGCCACGGTGCGGCGCCACACCTGGCCATTGATCCGATTTTAGCCGGGGCGCACATTGTGGCGGCGCTGCAAAGCATTGTCAGCCGCAACGTGAACCCGCAGGACAGCGTGGTGGTGTCTATCGGCCAGTTCACGGCGGGCACCACGTTTAACGTCATTCCCGACAAGGCTATTCTCAAAGGCACCGTGCGCAGCTACAACAACGAGCTGCACCGCATGATTTACCGGCGCATCCTGGAAATGGCCACCAGCATGGCCGAGGCGCTTAACTGCAAAGCCACCATGGAAACGGTGGCCATTGTGCAGGCCGTGGTGAATGCGCCCGAGCCAACGGCCGTTGTCTACAACGCCGCCGCCAAAGTGATGGGCACTCAAAACATCGTAGACAAACGCACCATGGCCTCTGAGGACATGGGCTTCTTCCTCGACGAAATTCCCGGCTGCTACTTCTTCATCGGTGCCAGTAACGAAGCGGCGGGCATTAACTTCCCCCACCACCATCCGCGCTTCACCTTCGACGAGCGGGCCATGATCGATGGCGTGGCCGTCATGGGTGAAGCCGCCGCCAGCTACGTTATGCGCAACGGCCACAGCTAAGAAAGCCACAGAATAAAAAGAGAATAAAGAGAGTTTTCAGCCAGGGCTGCATCCTATCCATGTGATACAATGCAGCCCTTGTTTTTTGCCGAGAAAAATCGGCGCGCGCAATCTGCGTGAATCTGCGCAATCTGCGGATTAGATCAAGGAGTTGAGATGAAAGTTGTGGTTTTGGCAGGCGGTGTGGGCGGGTCCAAGCTGGCTGACGGCATTGCCCGCGTCTTGCCCCCGGAAGATGTCACCATCGTCGTGAACACGGGGGACGATTTTGTGCATTTGGGGCTGACCATTTGCCCCGATTTAGACACGGTGATGTACCGCCTGGCCGGGGTGGCCAACGATGAAACTGGCTGGGGCCGGGCGGGCGAATCGTGGCACACCATCACCGAGCTGGCGGCCCTGGGCGGGCCAGACTGGTTCAAGCTGGGTGATCTGGACCTGGCTACACACCTGGTGCGGACGCAGCTGCTGAAAGAGGGGGAGACGTTAACGGCCGTTACCCAACACCTCTGCCACAAACTGGGCATCCAGGTCAACGTCCTGCCCATGAGCAACCAGCCCGCACCGACGCAAATTCAAAGCGGCGACACGCTCTTTCCGTTCCAAACCTGGTTTGTGCAGGAAAAATGGCAGCCGCCCGTCACCCGCGTGGTGCTGCCCGACGATGTGCGGGCGACCCGGTCGGTGATTCGCGCCTTTGAAACGGCCGATCTCGTCCTCCTCGCCCCCTCCAACCCGTTTGTCAGCATCGATCCCATCCTCAACGTCTACCCGATCCGCGCCTTGCTGATGGACCTGCCCCAGGCGATCATTGCCGTCAGCCCGATTGTGGGCGGGCAGGCGGTCAAAGGCCCGGCGGCCAAAATGATGCAGGAACTGGGGCTGCCGCACACCAGCCGCGCCGTCGCTGACTATTACGACGAGCTGATCGATGGTTTTGTGTACGATGTGCAGGATGCTGGCAGTTGTGAGGGCCTGGAGATAGCAACGCGCTGCCTGGACACGATGATGTATACGGCTGAGGATCGCACGCGCCTGGCGCAGGAAATCATCGAATTTGCCGAGGAGCTGCTGGCGGATTAGGTTTCAGGCTGCGAGGTGAAAGCGAGACCCAGGGCAATGCCGATGGCCATGCCCGCGCCGATGCCCAGGGCCAGGTTATCCAGGGCAATGCCAATCCCGATGCCCAAAGCCAGGCCAATTCCGGCCCCTACGGCAATGCCAACCGTTGTTTTGTTTTTGGGCTGTTGATTTTTTGGTTTCATCTGTCCTCCTACAGAACCGACTTCCTCCAGATACGTTTTGTGACAATCGCCCTACGAGAGAACGGCCGTCTCCGTTGCGTCTTACACGAAATCTACACAAAATGGCTCGGTCAACCGTGATTCAACTCATTTCCTCCTTAACTCTCTGTGAATCTCTGTGTCTTCTCTGCGTAACTCTGTGTAACTGCTTCGCGGCTTCTGAGGCTAATTTTGCGAAACGACAACTGTGGTACAATTCCCGCTGCCCACACCAACGAATTGGAGAAAAACATGGCACCACAAATTTCCATCGAAAATATAGCCGATTACGTCGGCCAAAACGTGACAATTAAGGGATGGCTGTACAACAGCACCCACAAAGGCAAACTGATGTTTCTGCGCCTGCGTGATGGCAGCGGCATGACCCAGGGCGTCGCCTTTCGCCCCGACGTGGGTGATGAATTGTTTGAGACGCTGAAAGGGCTGGGGCAGGAATCTTCGCTCATCGTCACTGGGCTGGTGAAGGAAAACAACCGGGCCCCTGGCTTGCCCAGCGGCTACGAAATTGGCGTAGAAGCGGTTGAAGTGCTGCAAAACGTCTCTGACTACCCGATTACCCCCAAAGAGCACGGTGTGGAGTTCCTGATGGACAATCGTCACCTCTGGCTGCGTTCAAGCCAGCAGTGGGCCATCATGCGCGTGCGCACCACCATCAAGCGGGCCATCATCGACTTTTTAGACAACGAGGGTTTCCTCAACATCGACACGCCCATCATCACCCCGGCGGCGGCCGAAGGCACCAGTACCCTGTTTGAGCTGGGCTACTTCGACGAAAAAGCATACCTGGCCCAGACCGGCCAGCTGTACAACGAGGCCAACATCATGGCCTTTGGCAAGGTGTACTGCTTTGGCCCCACCTTCCGCGCCGAAAAGTCGAAAACGCGCCGCCACCTGGCCGAATTTTGGATGGTGGAGCCGGAAATGGCTTACTTCGACCTGGATGACCTGATGGGTTTTGAGGAGCGGTTTATCGAGTACATCGTGCAAACCACGCTGGCCAAGCGGCGTGCCGAATTGGAGCTGCTGGAGCGTGACCTGACGGCGTTGGAAAAGATCAAAGCACCTTTCCCGCGCATCAGCTACGACGAGGCGATTGCGCGCATCGCCGCCATCCGTGAAGCCACCGACGACCCCGAGCTGAAAGAACAGCTGGCCATTGAGTGGGGCGATGACTTTGGCTCGCCACACGAGACGGAACTCACCAAGCAGTTCGACCGGCCGGTGTTTGTTTATGGCTACCCCACGCAGGTGAAGGCGTTTTACATGGAGCCGTGGCCCGGCCGCCCCGAGGTGTGCAAAAGCGTCGATTTGCTGGCACCCGAAGGGTACGGCGAAATCATTGGCGGCAGCGAGCGAATGAGCGACCCGGATTTGCTAATTGCGGCCATTGAAAAGCACCAGCTGCCGCAAGCGCCTTACCAGTGGTACATCGATTTGCGCCGCTTTGGCAGCGTGCCGCACAGCGGTTTTGGCCTGGGCCTGGAGCGCACGGTGGCCTGGATTTGCGGCATCGACCACATTCGCCAAACCAGCCCGTTCCCCCGCACGCTCAACCGGATGAATCCGTAGAGAAGTTATCCACAGATTACACAGATTAGCGCAGATTGGCGTAGATTGCGCACAGTTTTTTTTGAATTTTTGATTGTCATGCCCGTGAAAACAAGCATCCATCTTTCTGAACTTTGTGGGTGCCCGCCTGCGCGGGCATGACAATTTCTTTTATCACTTTTTCCGATTGAACAACCTGAAAATCAAATGAAGCGAAAGCAAATCTGGCAAATTGTGGGGCTGCTGGGGGTGATTGGGGCCATTGTGGCGCTGTTTGTCTGGTTTGTGGATTTGGCAGCGGTGGGGCAGGTGTTGCAAACGGCCGTTCCCGCCCACCTCCTCCTTGCTTCTTTCTTCCTCATTTTGGGACTGCTTTTTTACGCCTTGCGCTGGCAGCTGCTGCTGGGCAGCAAACCCACCCTGTGGCAGACGTTCCACGCCAGCAATATTGGCCACGCGGGCAACATCATCGTGCCTGCCCGCGCCGGGGAGGCGATGCGCATTGTGGTGCTGGGGCGCAGCGAGGCGGTCACGTACACCGAGGCAACGTCCAGCTTTGTGGTCGAGCGGCTGTTTGAGCAGCTGCTGCGATTGCTGGCTCTGGTGGCCGCCGTGGCTGTTGGCGCGGGCATTGAGCTGTCGCCCGGCTCGAT